>CAIRCR010000238.1 GCA_903877065.1 uncultured Pseudomonadota bacterium | reverse complement strand
TTCCAACGCCACTTTGGCTTTTTGATTGCCTGTGAAAACTTTTCGATTCTTTTCGCTCATTTTGGTCTCCTAATTTTTAGAGGATACCATCTTAATTAGCTGTCCGAATTTGTGGGTCCACTATAGGCAGCTGGTTTGGTTCATGCAATTGGTACAGTTAATTTCTTATTTGATAAATCGGAAACGCCTCATTGCAGTGCTTCAGATATTTACACTTATTTCGGAGTTGGTAACAGTACAGGGCAAGGAAAATCAAAAGAAATTCGAGATATGCTAAAAATGAATTACCTGTCTCATGAATGGACTTTACCAAGCAGAATGGGGAGTAATTCGATGATTTGGATGATTAGCGTAAATGGAACGATTGTGGATATTCGCTATATGCCTTTGGAAGTTCAGGAAATAGCATACGCAAAAGGGCTTATTCCATACATACCAGGCGAAAAATAGTTGTAACCTTTTAGATATTTTATATTTAACCTTTTAGATATTTTATATTGGAGATTGTCATGGCAATATCAGCGCAACAACGACAAAAGAAATTAGCGAAGAAAAAACAAAAAAGAAAATCAGTTGGTAGAACAGCAACACCTTCCATGAAAAAGGCTAAAGGGTATGCAACTTATCCTATTCATGAATGCTTTATTCCAACGGATTTATTCACTTCTGGTTTAGGGGAATTAGTAGTAACTAGACGTACTCCAAGCGGTATTATTGCAGTGAGTGCTTTTGTTATTGACGTATTTTGCCTTGGTGTTAAAGATGCTATGTTCTTGCTTATCCCAGAGGATAAATACGAAAATGAATATAAAGAACGAATGTCGTTTCACGGTCAAAGGGAGTTTGAAAAGTTACATCAGAGTTACGCTAAAAAATTACTTGATGGCTTGGTTGAATATGCAAATGGCTTGGGATTTTCTCCGCACCCAGATTATATCAACGCCAAAGACTTACTTATTGGAATTGATGCTAGCGTATGCCCAGAAAAATACACCTATGGGAAAGATGGCAAACCTTTTTATATGAACGGTCCTTATGAATCAGAATCGGACATGATGAAAATTATCAATACATTGACTAAACACTGCGGTGCAGATGGATTTAATACGTTAGTTAGAATTGGTGATTTCGACGATGAAGATGAGTACGATGACGAATAGGCGTTGGTGCTCACATTGAGCGGGTCTCAAGCACAAGAAATTCGATATATCTCAGCCACGCCTTTAAATCGCACCGTCTAATTCATCGGGAACAATGCCGAATGCGCCTTGCCTTGCATCAATGCCAGATAAAATGAATTGTCCTTTTTTGATTTGATACATTTGTGAACCAATGTGTTTAACGCGAATTGTTACGAGCGCATATTCTTGTTCAGAATCTAATTGAACAGATTTTTTTTGTCGGTGCAAAAAATCGCCGATTTTAACTTTTTGCCATTCGCTCACGATTGTTCCTCTTTTTGCGTAGCAATTAGATTCTTTTGAAGTTCTCTTTCTTTAAAAATAGGTTCAATCAAGTTAAAAAGTTCTCGTTGCTCGTCTTCAGACAACAGTTTAATTTGAGCGATAAGTTCATCGGCAGACAGATTCATTGCACTAACTCCTGAGCATATTTTTTCAAGGCTTCATTCATCAAGGTTTGATAATTACCGCCCAATCGTTGAGCCTGAGATTTAAAAATGTTGAGCGTATCTTTATCGACGCGAATCGTAATGCGAGCCTTTGTCATTTCAGCAGGTGGTCTGCCAACTCGTTTTAATTGCAAAAATTCAGCATCGGATAATTCATAAGTATCGGCATCGGAAGCAATACCCGCGTTGATGATTTCGTCTTCTTCATCGCTAGGCATTTCGACAACACGACCTGATTTAGTAGTTAGCAACATAGTTTTCTACCTCTCTTTTGTTAGCTTTGCGTAAGCTGATAATTTTACGTTCGTTTTTTCTATCGGTAAAAACAACGTTATGAAGTCGAGTTGCAATGAAAGCGTAACCAATCATGCGAACTTCGCCGTAATCTTGCCGTGTGTCAGGAATTGCCAATAATGTTTCCCAGTCGATGTGAACAGCATCGGCAAGCTCCATTCCGTGTTTAACAAGATTTGCGGCATTTTTTGTTGGGTCAAAGGTAATTTTCATGGCTTTATTGTATGCACAAAAATATAAGCCTTCAAACTAATTCTGCCCTAATTCTTGTTTTAATTGGTTCAACAACGCATCGCTGTTTTGAAATGAATCATGCAACATCGTCAATAATTCTGCACTGGAATAACTCGCTTCAGCTTCAGGCGTATGTGGGTTTTTAACGTCTAAGTTGTAATTGGTCGCTTCTAATTCTGCGATAGAAACTTTCCACGCTTGTTCATTTTCAACGCGGTTATGCCACCAATGCTTTGAGATTTTCAAATTCGGATTTTTGAATCGGTTTGGTTTTGGAATAGGCTTTCACGCCTTCGGGCAGCTGCACGGCTTTCTCATAAAAAATTAGCTTGACTGTAAAATGTAGCATTTCAGATTAGAAGACAGCGATGAAATGCCCAGATTTAAAATTTATTGATGCGTTGAAAAAACTTCCCGATTTACGAGAT
>CAIRCR010000237.1 GCA_903877065.1 uncultured Pseudomonadota bacterium | reverse complement strand
TTATGGAAAAAATTTCAACCTTTATTGTCGAATTCGAGTAGCGTTGGTTCAAATGCTGTTGCTGATATTGTATCTAATCAAATTAATAGTTTACTCGGTGATTTATCTAAGGAATATAAAGCAAGATTCAAATTAACAACAAAACAATCAAAAGAACAAATTGAAGCCAGTAATAACAAGTTAAAAAACTATCATACTTTACTGCCAAAAACACGAGTGACAGCCGAGGCATTAGAAGAATCGCTAAATAACACAAATGGTTTTTTTCTTCTAGCGGCAGATGAGCAAGCACTTATTGATTCTTTAATCATGAGAAAGGCAACAAAGTCTAATGACATTTTACTCAGCGGAAGAAATGCGGGTGAAGTGAATTCTAGTTTGATAAGCAGAAAAGGTTACAACGGAAAAGTCACTGGAAGTTTTATATGCTTTGCTCAAGAAGGCTGCATTGAAAAAATAATGAGAGCCAGTGGTCAAACAGGTTTGTGTGAACGTTTTTTAATGATAAGTGAACCAGAATTACCAGATAGGTTTCATTCAGAGTTCCCTCATCATTCTCAAAATACGGATAGTGATGATTCAGTATTAAATGAATATGCCAGTAAATTTAATTTCCTAAAACATTTAATTAAAAAACCATTAGAGCATGACGAATTGATTACGCTCAAAATATCAACAAGTGGTTGGCAAAAAATTAAAATGTTTCAAAATGAATTAACGAGACATAAACAAAATGGCAATTTATCTCATCCAACACTGTCAGTAATGGCTAGTAAATCTGATATGCAAATCATGTCTATTGCCGCCAATTTATATTTACTTGATTTAGACGAAATAACTCAGCCCTCTAAAAATGGCGATAATTATATCCCTGACCAGTATGTCCAAATAGCAATCGACATATTTTGCCAGTTAAGAAATGGAGTTCTTCAGTATTGTGAAGCAAATGGCATCATCGGAGATAAGGAACAAATAGCAGAAGTTATGGATTGTTTTTTTGATAAAAAAACAAATATGTATATTAGTTTAAGCATAGAAAAATTAAAGCATAAGTGTGAACAAAGAAAATCTTTCAAGGATACAAAAAACAAAAGGACTTTAATTGTAGAATTAGTTAACTGGTTAAATATAAATAATATATTATTGCTTAGTAATGGAATGTATTTTATAAACCCATTAACACACAAATGCCTCATATAAACAAGCATCGATAAATGTTGTTTTTTAACAAAATTTAAACAATAAAACAAGGAAAAGAAAAATATAAAAGCTCATTAGTTATGTTTTTACTAGAAGCAACTAGAATTTCAGCCTAAATTAAACCAAGTAGAGCGGTTATTTGTTGCTATTTTTACACATAATAGTTTTATGGTTTTTAATGATTTATAATGTAAATAAATATAGAAATTTAATGAGAAAAGAAATGATAGACGCACCTCAAGATGAAAGATTTTTAATTGAACTTATAAGAAAAGAGTTATCTAATAACTCAATTCCTATAAAACAACTAATTGAGTTAAAAAAAGAAATCGATAAAGCTCTTAAAATCTTGCAAGATGAAATGCAAGAAAATATGATAAAAGAACTACGTCAAAAAGCTGAAGCCAATGGAATTTCATTAGAATCATTTAGTGAAAAAATAATCAAAGAAATTACACCAAAACCAACCAAGCCAGAAACAAATAAAAATCCACCTAAATATAAAAATCCGAATTCAGAAGAAACGTGGAGCGGTTATGGTAGAAAACCAAGTTGGCTTAAAGAATTATTGCTTAGTGGAAAGAAATTAGATGATTTTAAAATCTAGGTTTTATTGAACACCACAATAAATGCTGCGATTATTGGAAAGTAGAAACACACGTTCAATGATTAAATTCGCGGTACATATATAAAGGAGTAACTCAGCAGTTTCACAAAATATCAGCGAGCTTGTTTCTTTGGTTAAGCGTAAATCAAACTATAGATTATTTTACACTTTCAGTTTAACAGTAGAATGCGGGGTTGAAGGCGTAAAGAAAAGTCATTTTCGTAATTATTTTACATCTGTAAAGGAAAGCCTTAAAATTACATTACGTTTTATTATCATTGGTTTTGTGCATCCCATTTGGTATGCTGATAATTTTAAATGCTAACAGAGAAAAAAATGACAACAAAAGTCCAAACAAGTTTGCGTATTGATGCAGAAAAATTTATTCAAGCAAAACAGATTTTGTCTCAGCTTGGTATGAATTTTAGCGAAGCGGTTAATATCTTTACGTCACAAGTCATTGCTCACCAAGGCTTACCTTTTCAAGTTTTATTACCCAATGAAGAAACAAAAGCTGCAATGCTAGATGCACGAGTGAATAAAAATCTTGAAACATTAAGTTTTGAGCAATTCCAGCAAGAAATGACTTCGAGATGAAAACACTTTTACGTCATAAATCTTTCATTAAAGATATGCGAACTGTGCGTTTAACGGATGGGCAAACAGCGAAGTTATTTTTATATGTTGCCAATTTGTTAAATGATATTCCCTTGCCTCCTGAATCAAAAGACCATGCTTTGCAAGGCGAATGGTCTGATTTTCGTGAGTTTCATTTAGGTGGAGATATGCTGTTAATTTATAAAATCCATGAAACAACAATTAGTCTGATTCGCATGGGTTCTCATGTACAACTTTTTAGAAAAATGTAATATGACTTCAAATATCGGTTACATTCGTGTCAGCTCTAATAATCAAAATACGGATAGACAATTAGACGGCATCATTTTAGAAAAAGTTTTTACTGAAAAACAATCAGGTAAAAGTTCAAACGATAGACCGCAATTACAAGAATGTTTAAATTGGATTCGTAAAGGCGATACTTTGCACGTTCACAGCATTGACCGATTGGCGCGTAATTTGGTGGATTTACAGAACTTAGTTATCAGCATTACTGCTAAAGGTGTCACACTCAAATTTCACAAAGAAGGTTTAACTTTTACAGGTGACAGTAACAATCCGATGAATAAGTTATTACTTCAAATGTTAGGTGCGGTGGCTGAATTTGAAAGGAATTTGATTAAAGAACGTCAAGCAGAAGGAATTAGAGTTGCTCAATCTAAAGGCGTTAAGTTTGGTGCTAAACCAAAATTATCCGATGAGCAGGTTAGTGAATTGAAATTATTGATTCAAGCGGGTGGAAAGATTACTGAGGTTGCAAAACAATTTGGTGTGACACGACCTACTGTTTATAAACATTTGAGTAATTTGTGATATGTCCGTAACAGAACGTCGGCGCATAGTCGAAAACATTGACAGAAAAATGCAACAACTGAATGCACTCGGATTTATTGAAGTTCAGATTATTGCGGCAATGGCTGATTATATGCCCGATTTTCACCATGTAATGATGAATGCCACTCGTCAAGAAATGGATGGTTTTTACGCGGAATATGATGGCTTTTTCAAGTTTGCAAAAATACTTGAAACACTTGCAGAAATTATTGAAGCAAACAAAGACAATCCAGCGGTCAATAAAGAAGATGAAATAGCCAAAGCCATTGACTTACGAGTTCGTCAACTGGAATCAAAAGGTATTGGTGGTATTGCATTAGTAGCACAAATGATTGGTCATCTCCCAGATTTTCATTGGTTATGGAACACTATTTCTGATGAAAAACTATCGTTTTTGTGTCGTGAGTACACTGGGTTTTATCGCTATGCCACACTGATGGAAGAAGCTGCTGAAGCTGAAAGTAAGAAAACAAATGTTTCTTATCGTGACTTATCAGAACTGCCTGATTCAATCAAAACGATAATTACAAAACTTCTCAAAGAGGGAGCTGTTATTGAACAAGGTTTGCAATCTATTTTCGATGAACAACACAAGCGTGATATGTGGTTGGAAATTGAGATTATGGAAACAAAGTACGAATGTTGGATGAATTTGTTTGCCGAATTTCCAGACCAATTACGAAAAGCTAATGTTTCTGAAGAAAGTTGCTCAATAATGTTAAAAACTTTTACTCCCATGTTTCAACGTATCAAACAACTTTACAGTCAGGTTGCTATTTAGCACATAACCTTAAATCCATAAATTAGTGAAGTCGATAAATGCAATGCCATTTAAAGCTAACTTTTCTAAATGACAAACCAGCTCAGAATTTTCAATTGTTATATTACTCATATCACCAACGTAATAAATATCAACACCCGTTGTGTTTTGAATCGCTATAATTCCTTTAGATGAAAAAGAAAGATTGGATAACTCATTTATCTTTTTCGTACTTTCAAAGTAATTTTCTGAGGAATTTAAATAATTTGTATAACCATCACCACCAGAATTACTAATTTTAATTTCTATTTTATCAAATCCCGTTTTAAAATCTGTTATGGTTGGTATATTTTCACTATTAAATAGATGATGAATAATGCTAAAGGTATCGTTACCTTCTCCAGCTGTTAAATAATCCTTTCCAAATTCTGTTACTAAAAAGTCGTTTCCATTTCCTCCAATTAAAGAATCGTTCCCTTCACCACCATCTAAAAAATCATTTCCATCCCCACCGTTTAACGTATCTTTTCCTGAATTGCTTGTTAAATAATCGTCTCCTTTATCTCCCTGTAAAAAATCATTTCCACTTCCTGACTTTAAATAATCATCTCCTAAACCGCCTGAAATCGTATATGAAGTTTCAGAATTCGTATGAATATAATCATCGTGAATCGTTCCCTGTACCACATCAGATGTTTCTATTCCACCAGAAACCGTATCTACAGCGTTAGAAATTGTTACCCATTTTTTATGAATACTATTTAATACGTTTTCAGACAATGCGCCTACTTGAACAGGAGATAACATTTTCAATTGTGAATTTGAAAAAGCTGATGTTTGTTCTTCTGTTAAAACTGCCGAATTTTCTACACTTAAACTTGCGATAGATGATGGGGTTAATAAAGAAAAAACGTTGGGTGATATAGTTGAAAAATCAACAGTTGTTAAGACACTTAAATCAATAGAGATTGAACTCAATAATGGAACAAGCGCATTTATTTGTGAAGCATTTAAAATTATTAAATCCGTGTCTTGTTGCTTAACTAAATCGATTTTGTTGATATTTTTAATTACGTTATCAATACCATTAGTGATATTTTTAGACGTATCAGAAATAACGACATTATCATTAACAGCGAATTTTTCCATATTGCTTTCTGTTAATTCTACGATTTTTAATGTAAATGATAAAACAGGGGTTTCGTTTTTAACGGGAACATTCGCAAAAGAATCTGCATAATTTCCTAACGAATCTTTAATAGCGTTTGTGTCATTTTGAGTGATATAAATAAGTATTATATTTTGACCACTTTGAATAGAATTTTTCAGCGTTAATTTTAAACTTTCTTGATTTTTTGCATCAGCAGAAATGCTTAATACTTGATTGACAATACCATCAATAATCACTGTAAAATTATCTTTTAAAGCTGCACCAAAAATAATACTTTCCGAATAAGTAATTTGCAGTGTTTTATCACTGACAGATGCACTTACAACAGATGGTTTTGTTGTATCAGAAACAGGCGTTATGTTCTCTTGTTTTTCAGTTATTTTATTAACCCCAATATCTTTAGAGGTTAATTGCTTTGGATTATTAAGTAAATTTATTTTTAAATCATTTTCATCTAAAACTGAATCATCATTAAAATCTACCCACAAAAGATGTTCATCTTGTTGATAAACGATTTGAACTTTATTTGAATTGGAAGTCAGTGCATTTTGTGCTTGAGCTAAATTTTGACGATTTCCATAAAAAACAATGTTTGAATCGTTAAAATTAAATTTGTCTTTTCCTGAAGTAAAATCCGTAATGGTTAAATCACCACGCCCTTTTGTATCGATTTGAAAAGTATCAAGTCCTTGACCGCCTGTGATTGTAGTTTCTGAATTAGGTACATTTATAAAAATAATATCATTGCCATTTCCAGCGTTAATGTCATTTTTTAATTTATTATTCCCGTTGAACATCGCATAGATTTTATCGTTTCCATCACCTGATTTAACTTGATTGTTGCCATTTTTTAAATGAATGACATCCGCACCAACACTGCCAATAATCGTATCATTTCCATCGCCATCATAAATTTCACGAAATGGATTTATTTTTAATAACGATAAATCAACGAAATTACCACTATTTGATAAATTTAATAACTCTACATTTTTAATAATCGTATTTTTAGCAAAAGTTAATTTTCCTTCGTTTAGCAAATTTAAAGAATCATCGTTTTTATTTTTGTTAAGAATAATTTGCGCGTTAGCCGCATTTTCTACTGTGGTTAAAATTAAATTCGTTTTTGTTAAACTTAACGTGTTGGAAGCATTTGTTTTTGTTTTATCATTTAAAACAGAATTGGGAGCTGTTAATAAGACCGTGTTTATTGTTGAATTATCGTCAATGATTTCTTCGGGTAATTCATAAGTTGGAATGTCACCAACTGTTATTGTCTTATCATTAAATGTTAGAACTTCAACATTTTTTAAGGTATCGCTTTCATTTGTTTTTTTATTTGTAACCGTTAAAACGCTGTTTTTGATAATAGAAAAATCACCGAAATTTCCATCAAAAAATACATTGTCGTTACCGTTTCCACCATCAACTGTATCATCGCCTAAATAACCGCTTAATATGTCATCTTGATTAGAACCATTGATAACATCATTTCCACCGAGTGTAATGTTAAAAAAAGAATTTTTATTGTTTTGCTCAATCGCGTTTTTTAAAGAATTAAAATC
>CAIRCR010000236.1 GCA_903877065.1 uncultured Pseudomonadota bacterium | reverse complement strand
GAAGGCAAAACTGTTGACGAAATAAACCAATTATTTAATAAACAAAGTGGCTTGCAAGGCTTATGCGGTGAAACTGATATGCGGACAATTTTGCAACAAGCCGAACAGAGTGAGATTTTGTGCCAGTTAGCATTAGATCTAGTTTGTTACCGCATTAAAAAATACATTGGCGCGTATTTCGCCGTGTTAAATGGCAACGTCGATGCGTTAATTTTCACAGGCGGCATTGGTGAAAATGCACCCGCAATTCGGCAACACATTTTAGATAATTTAACTGGATTGGGATTTTCGTTAAATTTTGATTTAAATTCACAGCAGTTTAGTAGTAATGTTGACGTGAGTGATGATTTTAGTCGCTCGCGTATTTTGGTAATTCATGCTGAAGAAGAGCGCGAAATCGCGCAACAAATTCAGATTTTTATTGTTCAAATCTAAGGTGGTTATTATGGAAAAAACGTACGATTTTAAACTCGATCCCGCATTGCAAGCCAAAATGAATGCCTATTGGCGTGCGGCGAATTATTTATCTGTTGGGCAAATTTATTTGCTCGATAATCCGCTCTTAACTGAACCGTTAACGCTGTCACACATCAAGCCACGTTTACTTGGACATTGGGGAACAACACCTGGTTTGAACTTTATTCATGTTCACGTTAATCGGTTGATTAAAGAACACGATTTGAACATGATTTTTCTTTGCGGTCCTGGTCACGGTGGACCTGCGATGGTTGCAAATTCATGGTTAGAAGGTACTTACAGCGAATTTTATCCTAACATTTCGTTAGATAAAGACGGCATGAAAGCCTTATTTCACCAATTTTCATTTCCAGGCGGCATTCCCAGTCACGTTGCACCTGAAACACCAGGTTCCATTCATGAGGGCGGCGAATTAGGTTACGCACTTTCACACGCTTACGGCACAGTGTTTGATAACCCAGATTTGATTTCATGCTGTGTTATCGGTGACGGTGAAGCTGAAACAGGTCCAATGGCGGCTTCATGGCATTCAAACAAATTTTTAAATCCAGCACGCGATGGCGCGGTGTTACCGATTTTGCATTTGAACGGTTACAAAATCGCTAACCCCACGTTGTTAAGCCGTATTAGCGAAGAAGAGTTGACTAAACTTTTTGAAGGTTACGGTTATGTGCCGCATTATGTTGAAGGCAACGATCCAGAACTTGTTCATCCTAAAATGGCGGCGGTTTTAGAAAAATGTTTAGAAGATATTAAAGCGATTCAACATCAAGCACGAAATGCAGGCGGCGCAACGTTACAACGTCCATGTTGGCCAATGATTATTATGCGGACACCAAAAGGTTGGACAGGTCCTGAAAGTGTTGATGGTAAAAAAACAGAAGATTTTTGGCGTTCACATCAAGTGCCATTATCAGGTTTAGCAAGCAATCCTGAACACATTACGCTTTTGGAAAATTGGCTGAGAAGTTACAAACCAGAAGAATTGTTTGACGCAAATGGTGCGCCAATTGCCGAATTACAAGAGCTTGCGCCACTTGGTCAACGTCGTATTGGCGATAATCCACACGCGAATGGTGGTATTTTGTTGCGTGATTTACGAATGCCCGATTTCCGTGATTATGCAGTAACCGTTACAACGCCAGGTTCTGTTGAAGCAGAAGCAACTCGCGTGATGGGAACATTCTTGCGCGACATTATGAAAAATAATCGTCAACAACAAAATTTTCGTATTTTTGGTCCAGATGAAACATCGTCGAACCGTTGGGACGATTTGTTTGCAGAAACGTCGCGTGTTTGGATGGAAAAAATTCTGCCTGAAGACACCGATTTATCGCAAAACGGTCGCGTGATGGAAATTTTGAGCGAACACACTTGTCAAGGTTGGCTCGAAGGTTATTTGCTCACTGGTCGTCACGGTTTCTTTTCGTGCTACGAAGCGTTTATTCACCTTATCGATTCCATGTTCAACCAACACGCGAAATGGTTAAAAACGTGTAATCGTATTCCTTGGCGCAGACCTGTTGCATCACTTAACTATTTGTTGACTTCACACGTTTGGCGACAAGATCACAACGGTTTTTCACATCAAGACCCAGGTTTTATCGATCACGTTGTTAACAAAAAAGCGGAAGTCATTCGCGTATTTTTACCACCTGATGCAAATACCTTGTTATCTGTCACTGACCATGTTTTGCGTAGCCGTAATTACGTCAACGTCATCGTTGCAGGCAAACAACCCGCGCCACAATGGTTATCAATGGACGCGGCGGCGAAACATTGCGAAGCTGGCGTGAGCGTTTGGGAATGGGCGAGTAATGACAACGGTTCATCACCCGATGTTGTTATGGCGTGTGCGGGCGACGTTCCTACATTGGAATGTTTAGCGGCGGTTGACATTTTGCGTCGTGAAATTCCAGATTTGAAAATTCGTGTGATTAACGTCGTGAATTTAATGAAACTTCAACCTGACAGTGAACATCCAAACGGTTTGAGTGATGATGAATTTACCGAATTGTTTACGCACGATAAACCCGTTGTATTTGCGTATCACGGCTATCCTTGGTTGATTCATCGTTTGACGTATCGCCGCAGTAACCACGCAAATTTACACGTTCGCGGCTATAAAGAAGAAGGAACAACGTCAACGCCGTTTGATATGGTCGTCATGAATGATGTGGATCGTTTTCATTTAGCAATGGATGCCATTGACCGTGTGCCACGCTTGAAAGATCAAGCAGTTTATCTCAAACAAGCGTTGCGAAATAAATTGATTGATCACAAACAATATATTTCAAAATACGGTGAAGATATGCCTGAAATTCAAAATTGGAAATGGTCAAATCCAACAGGCTAAATTTCTGCCATTTTCAAAATTAAAAAAACCACGCGAAAATTTTTGTCTCGCGTGGTTTTTTAGTGTCAAAAATTTTCGCTTCATTGAAATTGCAAACGAACCCTTTTACCATCTTTGATTGCAGCGGACATATCATCTTTAACTTTGGTTGTGTACTGATTTACTTCTTCTTCCGTTTCAAAATAAATTTTTCCATTCATCGGTTTGATGTCGATCAATTTAACTGGTTTTTTAGGTGGTAGGTCAGCTTGATAAACAAATGGAGCCTCCTCCTTTTTTGAACCAAAAATTGAATCAAAAAAATTTGAGCCAGAGCCAGAGCCAGAGCTGGAACTAGAACTGGATCCAGACGATGACGAACTTGATTCACCACCCGCTTTTAAACATTCGGGGGGAATTGAAACATTGCTCTCACATGAGCCGTTGCTCATAGACGAACGAACACAATTCCAATACTGTTCTTTTATATCCGAGCATGAATCGGCGTATGAAAGTATCGGTAAGCACGCTAAAGACAGCACACCGAAGAACGTTAGTGCGACATTTTTACTTTTCATGAATATTTTTTCCTTTTTTATAAAAATTACATCGTGTTTGATGACGAATAAATTCGTCAAGTTGCTTTTTTGTTTTTCGTTTTTTAATCATTCACAACTTTGCATTACGAATCCTGCTCTTATTTGTCCAGCCATAAATTATCAATCAAGCGAATTTTACCTAATTTTACAGCCGTTAAAATAATCAACGCTTTATCATCGACTGTCGCGGCTTGTAAATCAGAACGCCTCGCCACATTAAAATAATCCACTTCAAAACCTGTTTGTTTTAATTCAGAAATGGCTTGTTGTTCAATTTCAAAAATTGATTGACCCGCAATTAAATTATCACGCGCTTGTTGCAAAATGCGATAAATTTGCGGCGCACAAAGACGTTGCTTTTCATTCAAATAATTGTTGCGTGAACTCATTGCTAACCCGTCTATTTCGCGTACCGTTGGTAAGCCGATAAGTTTAATCGGTAAATGTAAATCGCGCACTAACGTTTGAATAATGGCAAATTGTTGAAAATCTTTTAAGCCAAACAATGCCACGTCAGGCTGTACGATATTAAATAATTTGCAAACGACCGTAGCCACACCATCAAAATGCCCCGCCCTTGTCGCACCACAATAATTTTGTGAAAGTTGCGAAACACGAATCATTGTTTGAGCATTCGCGGCGTAAATATCTTCGACCGCTGGTAAAAAAACAACATCACAGTTTTCAGCCGCTAACAGCTCACAATCTGCCGTTTCAGTTCTTGGATAATCAGCAAAATCTTCATTCACGCCGAATTGTGTCGGGTTGACAAAAATACTGACGACAACTTTATCTGAATGGCGTTTTGCTTCGCGTATAAGTTGTAAATGTCCCGTGTGTAAATTTCCCATTGTTGGCACAAAAGCCAAGCGCTGATTGTTTTCTCGCCAATTACGAATCTCTGGAACGGTATGAAAAATTTGCATAAATTTTAACTATTGAAATGAATGTTTAATTTTTGTTATGAAAATAATTTATATGAATGCCCGTTGAAAAGTTTATTCATAAAGGTTTGATTACTCATCACATCCGTCACGCAAACACACAAAAATCTCTTTTACATCGACAAAAATAAAATAAAAAACGGGTGTGTCGAAAAGCAAAATTTCGTCGTAACGGATTTGAGTTTGTTCGCAGATTTTAGAACAATTGGTTTCGTCTAACGTGATGCAATACGTCACAGGAATTTCAACGTTATCGTCGTTTTTGTGAATGCCATCGACAATGAACTCGTAAAAATGCCCAAAAAAATCATCAAAGTTTTTTCGGTCAAAATCTAAATCGGAGAATGCAGCGTAGTTTTGAATAGCTTTGTGAGTGGTGATATTTCGTGCATTAAAAAATTTTTCAACCGTTGAAAAAATCAAATTACGTCCAATTTTTTCAACATTTTTAACGCCAAAATAGCCAACAAACTGACTTTTTGCTTTTGAATTTGTTTCAATCATGGGTTAGATAGATATTTTGAATGGCTGAAAAGTCTGCTTTAAATACACGCAAGAAATTCTTTTGTAATCTCTCATGCAAAATCGAGTCATCTAAAAATTTGTTTTTTTCAAAACTGGGAATTACAAATTGGTTTTTCACTGTAGCAGTTGGTTTTACTTTTTGTAAGATAAATTCATAACAAAGTTGTTTCGTTGCGTCGTGTTGTATTTTGATGTTATTTTGAATAAAACAGGTCTCACTCATATATTTCCAATCAAATATAAAAGTATGGTTTAAATCCTCAAAAACTAAATCAGGACGCAGCCAACGTTTTTTATAATCAGGAAAGCGAAATTCAATACAAAATGGGTCAATAAAATTTTCTTTTTTATAAATTGGAAAATAGCCTGCTGATTTAGAGTTTGAAACGTGTCTGCTGTTAAATACAATGTCTGTGTCTGCATAAATAATGCTATTTATGCCATTATTGAAATCTCTAAACGCCCAAGTCGCACACATATCCTCCCACACAGACGAAAAATTACTAATGCCCCAAAACGTGCCGTCTTCGTGCGGGTTTTCCATGTCTAACTCGCCATAAAGAAACGTTTCAATCGCTTCGTAAAGTCGCCAATAATCTTCGTCTTTGTACGCGGTGCGTTTGTGGATGTCGTCTAAAGCCCCTTTGAGCGTGCGAATTGTGGTTTCAAAAGTTTCTTCGTTAAACAACGATTCTTCATGACTTAAATGCTGTTCACTGAAACGATGCGCCAATTCTTGTACACGCGGCTCGATTTCTTCTTCCAATTCGTTTTGCAATTCGCAAACAATGAAACAAAACAAATCAATCAGCGTCGTCGATTCATAGCGCAACGTTTGGCGCGGCAAATCCATTTCGTCGATATAAATTACATCACCAGCTAAATAAATCGCTCTGTCCAAATAGCGGTCAATTTTGGAATAATCGACTTTTTCATCTGCGCCAATGCGCCGTTCCATTTGGTCTAACGCTAAATCACGATAAACATCTAACAAATTTTCGATTAACGCGATTTTGCTATAAAGCACCACGTCGCTGTCTTCTTTGTTTTTGAAGCGATAACCGTCTTTTTCTTTTTGGATTTGATCTTTGCCGTTGGAACGAGTGTCTAAAATATCGCGTGTGCTGTCGCGTTCAAACTTTTGAAACGTGCGGTACATTTTGAAAAATAAATTTTTCGTGGCATCAAAATCATCTTCGGGGAAATCATCAAACCCGTGCGGCAAACGAAATTCCACTTCGCCGTTTTCATTTCGCCGAATACCGACAAATGAATTAGTGCTTTCAGAATCGCAACGCTTAGTTAGCTTTAAGGTTTTGAAGTTAAACATGAATCACGGCTTTTCGCTTGGTTGAATTACATTTGAAATCGGACGAAGTTCAGACAATTTAAAGCCACAATGATGCGTCATTGTTTTCACAACGTGTTTAAAACGAGCTTCACTGTCCATTGTTTCATCGGAATTTGACTGAATACAGCGCAACACATTAGCTTCAGCGTCAACAGCTACACCCATTGTCGTTGATTTCGTTTTTTTTGCACCTGCTGCATCGACACAAGTGTATTCGGTTTCAGTAATCATGGCAGGCAACGGTTTTTTAAATTGTTCTATATTTTTTGCCTTTGAAATCGTTCCCGTGTGTTTGGCTATCGTATGCACATTTTCAAAATTTGTACACGCACCATTCGCGCCATTGCCAGCCAACATTTCTGCTGGATTATTCGCATTTTTATCTAACATTTCTTGACTGACTTCATCGACTTCAAACGTCGCAACATCAGGTTGAGCCTTTTTTTCCTCGCTTTTTTCACTTGCAGGTTTGTCTACTTTTTGAATGGGTTCAACGGGTTCTGAGATTGCTTCAACTTTTTCAAGGCTTGCAACATCAAACGTGTCGATGTTTTCACCAAAAGTAAAATAGAATAAGAAAATAATAATCGGTAATGAAAGAACCGTTATTTGTATCAATAGCACGCCATTATTTTTAAAAAATTTTAAAACACTATCTGGAAGCATTTGTTATTCCTCATTCACGTTATTGAATTTTTTCGATAAAGTTATCGACTTGTTTTGCAAAATCACCAAAAGTAATCAATTCGTTGTTTTTATCATCACCGAATAGCAACGTAATCAATGGCTTTTTGTCTCGATTAAAAACACTGTCCCACAAGAAAAACATCAATTTATTTTGGATACTCGATTTTTGAATTTTTTCGTCGGTGATAAAAAAATGACCGATTTGTTTATCTTCAATACCGCGAATGGATTTGTGATTGCTTTTGATAAACGCATTTAATTTACTAACAAACATTTTCCATTCGTCACGGTTTTCAAACGCAACACCGTCAGCTGAAACTGGGTTTGAATCCACATCAATAAATTCCCATTCCCAACGGCGTTTAAACGCGCTATCCATGTAATAAATCGAACTGTCCGACGTGTTCATGCTGGCGAGAATCGACAAATTTGGCGGTATTTTGATGGTTCGGTTTTCAAAATGGCAGTTTAATTTTTTCTGCAATTCTGCGGCTTCAATTTCTTCGTTACCGAATTTGTACGTTTTGATTTTTCCTTGCACAATCGAATGCGGTTTTAGGTCACACAATTCAAACAACCGATTAAAAATAATTTCATTCACGCTCACTTCGTAACTCGACCAACCATCAGGATTTCTATCGAGCAGTTGAAAAATCGTGCCGAAAATCGCCGCCGAGTTTCCGCGATTTATTTCGTCAATCACGAGTGCGACTTTTTCAACTTCTCCGTCGTTATCTTGCGCGGCGATGATGTTTTTATAGGCTTGTGAAAGTGCTTTTAAAAAATGTCCTTCGTAGAATTTATATTGCACGCTTCCCGATGCAACCGTTATCGGCATCAATTTGCCGACAAAATCACCGTAAGTGTATTCGGGATGAAACACGGTTTTAATGACGTTGGCAGGCATTTTTTCAACATCAATCAATAATTCATACGAAATAATATGCTTATCGATTTGGTAACTTTTGCCCGTTCCAGGACTCCCGAATAGGATTTTTTGTTGGTAGGTTTTCATGTTTATTTTTGATTTGTTGGAATGTTCTTGAGCTAATTTAAATAATTTTTGGACATCAAGATTTTCAATTTTCGTTTGTAATCCCTTTTTTGTGAGTTTCCAAACACCATGTTGAGAATTATCAATGTATCCAGCATTGTGCAAATAGAATCTTGCCCATCGCATTTGATTTCTGATTTTAGATTCACCGCTGGAAGTGGTTTCTACTAAATCATTTTCAACAATGTCCAAATCTTCTATTACTTGATCAATAACTTCCGATGCTTTGACTCCTCCGCCATCTCTTTGAAGAACATTTAAAATAGGAATTATGTACTGCAAAAACTGCGAACCTTTTTGTGTCATTTTTGATCCTTGTGTTGTGGCGGTGTTGTGCAAATCAATACGGCAATAACTTTTTGTGTGTGTGAATCGACATCAAAATGCCAAATCCCGCACATAGTGTCACAATTGACGTGCCGCCGTAACTCACTAACGGTAATGGCACGCCCACAACGGGTAACACACCAATCACCATGCCGATATTCACAAAAACATACACAAAAAACGTGAATGCCAAACTGCCCGCAAGCAAACGACTGTAAGTGTCTTTGGCTTGCGAGGCGATAAACAAACAACGGCTGATAATCAACAAATACAAAAGCAACAAACTAACGCAACCGAATAAACCAAATTCTTCCGCGAACACTGCAAAAATAAAATCAGTCGAACTTTCGGGTAAAAAATCGAGTTCTGATTGCGTACTTCCGAGCCAACCTTTGCCATAAACACCGCCTGAACCAATGGCAATTTTCGATTGAATAATGTGATAACCACGCCCCAACGGATCCGCTTCTGGATTTAAAAAAGTCAGCACACGAGCGCGTTGGTAATCGTGCATAAAATGCCACAAAATGGGCGTGAGAGCCGTCAATAACGTGCCAATGCCGATAATAAACCACCACGATAATCCCGAAAAAAACAGTACCGCCGCGCCTGAACTAGCCACTAATAACGCGGTGCCTAAATCAGGTTGTTTAGCAATCAACAATGTCGGCAAAATAATCAATAAACTCGCAATCAACAATTGCTTAGGTTTTGGGGGCAACGAATATTCGGCTAAATACCAAGCAATCATCATCGGCGTGGTGATTTTAATCATTTCAGACGGCTGAAAACGAAACGCGCCAAACTCTAACCAGCGTTGTGCGCCCTTCCCTATTTCACCTAAAATCAATACCGCAACCAATAAAATGATTCCCAAACCAAACAAAATGACTGACCAACGTTTGAATTGGTACGGCTCGATTTGCGCTAATAAAATCATCAATCCAAACGCTAAAATTACTCGCGTTGCTTGCCGAATTAAAACGTCTAAATCTTGCCCACCTG
Organism: uncultured Pseudomonadota bacterium; assembly: GCA_903877065.1. Taxonomy (GTDB): domain Bacteria; phylum Pseudomonadota; class Gammaproteobacteria; order Methylococcales; family Methylomonadaceae; genus UBA10906. The sequence continues at coordinate 2,541 of CAIRCR010000236.1, read as the reverse complement.
CGCTGTAGAGAATGACGAAGCTCAAAATTGAAATCAACACTAACGTCACAAGTAATGGAATATCAATGTGTAATTTGCGTAAAAAATTCCCTAAAAATGAATGTTTTTCAAATTGATCATGATGCGTTTCAGCTTGCATTCAAACTATCCTAAATTTTGCGAAAATTGTCGATTTTTGGGGCGGTCACATTCCAATTTTTTTCAAAAGGAAAAATCCCCAATAATGGCGCAGTCAAACGTGTTATTAAGCTGTCAATCGTTAAATCCACACAATCAAAATCAGCATCATTACAAACCGCCAGCCAACCAGCGCAATTCAGTTTCGATTTTTCAATGGCTTCAAACGTAAGCAGTGCATGATTGATACAACCCAATTTAATCGCCACTACCAAGATAATCGGAATGTTTAATTTTTGTGCTAAATCAGCAATGGATTCGTGTACATTCAACGGCGCGTACCACCCACCTGCACCTTCAATAATCACCACATCAGCTAAGTTTTGCAACGCTTGAAAATTTGTAAAAATCGTTTCCAAATTCGCTGGATTATCTTTACCTGCTAAATGCGGTGAAATTGGCAATTCGTAAGCGTAAGGGTTAATTAGTGAATAATCGATAAATTTTGAGCCGTTTTTTTGAATCGCCAAAGCGTCACTATTTTTCCAAGATCCTTCAATTTTTTCACAACCCGAAGCAACGGGTTTCATGCCAACAACACATAAACCTTGTTGCTTAAAATGTGACATCAATGCCAATGTTGCCCATGTTTTGCCAACATTTGTGTCTGTACCTGTTATGAAATAAGCCTGTTTCATGAGTTTAAAAATTTCCGTGCTGACATAACATTGAAGTTGAATGTTGCGTTTTCTACAAATTGTGCAAATGCGTCATCAACAATTTTTAATTCAACCAATTCAGCTGTGGTTAATGACGGTTCAACTTTTACAGATTTGACTAAAACTAATTCACTGGCATCCATTTTTTTAGCGAGCCACGTGGCTAAACTGTCTGAGGTAATATCCCACGTTGCGGGAATTTGTGCGGCGTTTAATTCAACGATATTTGGCGACCAAATAACAAAACGATGATTTTTGATTTCTGCAACAGATGACGCAATTACAAATTCTGGCTGTAAGTTTTGACACATGATTGCCGTTTGTTGCATCGCTAAAATTGCCATTTCATGTGCTGCACTATCATCGAATTGCCATTTTTTTTGTGCGGTGCGAATTTGATTTGCGAAATCTCCGCCGCCACACACGACAACGGTATTTTCGTTGATTTTGAGGATGTGTTTTAGACAATCAAACATTTGTCCCGTTTCAAGCAAACTGCCGCCTAATTTTATGACGTTCATTTTTTAAAATCCCAATATGCACAAAGCTAAATAAATCAACAAAAACACAAATTACTGTCAGCTTAAAACTCAAAACTTATAGTCAACTTTTACTTCCTTCATAACGCCATTTGCCGTGTGGCGAGATTTGCAATGATGTGGAACGGTAACAGGTTTAAAACCTTCCTTGCACCAATACTCGTGTGAACCTTTCGCTGAACGTAAAAATATCCAACCATGTTCAGAAAGTATTTTTTTCACTAATTTTTCGTAGCCGTCCATTTCAAATTACGCAATCGCAATGTGGTCACGATAAATCAAATCCGCTTTTGTATTTGCCCAAATCGTTTTATCAAATTTCGCTAAATTGATAATTGCCTCACGCACTTCGGATTCTAACGTTTGAAATGTTTCCGCTTCCAAAACTAACCCAGAAATATCTTTACTTGTTGCCACATAAACTTTTGCTTCATCATCGAAAATCACATCAATTCGCACGATTAACGTCACGCCGAAATGTTGGAAAAATTTCGCAAAAGGATAACCCATCGGATAGTGCATAAAACCTCCCAAAAAATCAAAATCCCAACATCAACAAAGTTAAAATAATTGCCCAAACTATAAAGATTTACGAAACGGATTGATGATTGTCACACCTGAAATTCTGAAACCATGTTGCATATCTTCGGAATGCAACACTTCACAATTTGCTTCGATTGCGCTGGAAATAACCAAGCTATCCCAATATGAAAAACAATGGGTAGTGCTACACATCTCTATTCGATAAGCCAAACGGCATGGCTTGAACGTTTTTATTGGAAAATTGCGCGATGTTGTACGCCATGATTTCAAGATGTTCTTTTACTGGGTCAAAAGAATAAACGTGTCCGTTTTCACCGACCGCATTTGAAAACACCAGCGAGGTATCACCCATACACGCGCCACCGTCTATAACATAATCGTCCGTTTCTGGCTCAACGATGATGCCATCTTGTGAATAAAAATACTGCCCACGAAACAAATAACTCTCAAAACCAAGACAGTCCGCCACATAGCGATAATTTGTAACTACTCAGCCTGCAAAAACACCCCGTAAAGTATCAAATGGATTGACGCTGTTGAGTTTGTTGGTTTCCCAGATAGAACGAATGACACAAAAAGCCTCCGAGCCACCGACAGATCGAAATCCACCAATCACTTTGATT
>CAIRCR010000235.1 GCA_903877065.1 uncultured Pseudomonadota bacterium | reverse complement strand
GTCAAAGAAAGATGTTTGATTTGTATCGCTAAACCAAAATTTGCCCACATATCCAAACCACGATCAGCCGCATTAGTAACACCAACGCGGTTTATTCTCGCTTTGAGGTTTATGGTCGTTTGTTCGGGCGTAAGTTGAATGACATTTTTCGCAAAATCAGCAAATTCATCGAGAATATCTGTTTTGTCAGGATTCATACTCACAGCAACCGAAACTTCAAGAGCTTCCACCAAAACGGCAAACAACGCATAAACCACAATTTCATAAACTTTGTCGATGCTTCGGCGCAAACCTGCTTCATGCCAAAACATAGCCAAAAATTCATCCAACTTAAAATCAGTTTTATCGTGCGTGACACAATAATCTAAGCCTGTAGACATTTGGCTGAAACGTTGTAAAAATTTGCGGTAAATGTACACTTCAACAATACCGTTTGTGGCTCTGTTTTCTTTCCCTAAAATTTCTAAAATCGCTGGTGGCACAGCATTATCGTTAAAAATATCATCTTGATAACGTGCCGATGATGTACTTGTGCGACCTAAAAACTGAATGCAAATTACATCACGCCATTTTTTTGATTGGGTGCGATAAGTTGTCAAATCTGAAAGCGTAATGTCTTTCTCGGTTCGGTCTCGATAAAGGATTTCTGCAACTTGAATAGGCTTATACAAATGCACTCGTGCTTTATCGATAACTTTGTCTAATGCTTGTTTTGCTTTGATGGTGTCCATGTTCTACCTTAAATTAAACGTAATTGTTTAGGTTCCAATTTGACGGTTTGTTGTAGTTGCAACGCTTTAATCATTTCGCCTGCGATTGCTTTAATCACTGGAACAGAAACAGAATTACCTGCCACTTTTCGTAGTGCCGAATAAGGCAACACAATTTTAAAATCATCTGGAAAACCTTGTAATCGGAGCATTTCTCTATCCGTCAAACGCCGCACGCCATTTACGACTAAATAGTTATAACTGCCGCCCGCTCTCAACGCACAAGAATAAGGCAATGCAGAAATGTTACCACCGATGTTTTCATGCCATATAGATGGAAACGGCGGTGTACCTTTGACACCATTCAAACGTTTTTGCTTAATGGTTTTTGACAAGAAATAATTCTGTGCAATCTCATCATCATTTTCTAAGAAATTGCCTAATGGTTTGTAATAGCCTAACGGTTTTGGAAAATCAAAATGAACCGCTTGCAAAAAACCAACGATATAAATACGTTCACGTTTTTGGGGCAAACCAAAATCTAATGAATTAAACACTTTGCTATAAACGGTATAGCCTAAATTCTTGAGCTTTTCTAAAATCACCTTAAACGTTTGACCATTATCGTGCGTTGTAAGACGTTTAACGTTTTCAAGCAAAAAAGCGCGTGGTTTTTTAGTTTCGAGGATTTTTTCGATATTAAAAAACAATGTGCCGCGTGTGTCGGCAAAACCTAAGCCTTTTCCTGCGATGCTAAAGGGCTGACAAGGAAAACCAGCTAATAAAATATCGTGGTCTGGAATCTCGCTAGGCTCAATTAAATTGATGTCGCCGTGTGGCATTTCGTCAAAATTTGCTTCGTACATTTTCTTTGCATCTTTATCGCATTCAGAAGAAAAAATGTTTTTACAACCGTGTGATTCAAAACCTAAACGAATTCCACCAATGCCTGCGAATAAATCAATTGTTTTAAAACAACTCATCGTAACAGTGGGCTCAAAACATTGATAATAGCTTGCTGAACATCGGCAAGCGGCTGATTAGCTTTGATAAGTTTAATTCGTTGCGGATTGATTTCAGCTTGCAGTAAATAGGCACGGCGAACATCTTCAAAAAACAGTGCCGTTTCCGATTCAAAACGATCAAATGCGCCACGTTTCCCTACGCGCTCCATTCCAATTTTAACTGGTGCGTCGAGTAACAAAGTCAAATCAGGTCGCAAATTGCTTTGCACTAATGTTTCTAAACCTTCGATTGTACTAATTTTCATATTTCGTCCACCGCCTTGATACGCATACGTTGCATCGGTAAATCTGTCACAAATGACCCAATCACCACGCGCTAAAGCGGGTTCAATAACGTGTTTAATGTGTTGCGCTCGTGCGGCGAACATCAATAATAGTTCAGCTTCTTCGGAAATTGCTTCACTTTTTTTGTTAAGTAAGAGCGTGCGTAATTTTTCTGCCAAAGGCGTTCCACCTGGTTCGCGTGTGACGACAAGTGGAATGTTTCGTGCTTGCAAATAGCTTTCGACAAACGCGACATTAGTGGTTTTCCCCACACCTTCGCCGCCTTCAAAAGTAATAAATTTACCTCTGCTCATTTCGTTTGCCTCGTTTCAATTATGTTCTTTCAATTCACAATAAAGTTTTTCAACTTCAGTTCTCGCCCACGGTGTTTTGCGTAAAAACGTCAAACTGGATTTGATGCTGGGATCATTATAGAAACAGCGAATTTTCACCAAGTCACTCAACTCACGCCAGCCGTAATAATCAACCAATTCGTTAAGTATTGTTTCCAAAGTTACACCGTTTAAGTGTTTGCGAAGTTTTTTATCCATCATTTGTTTGTCGTTACTAAATTTTATCGGGTTGTTATTGAAAGGCATTATACTTGTGAAAGTAAACACATCTATTTTACAGAATTCCCCCAACTTTTATCACACCAAAGGACTGGTCATTATTTTAAGCACAAGCGATAATGCCCACATGAATTACCCAAATCAACACGTTAACAATTAAAACTTTAGGAATTTTTACCATGCAACCTGTAATTAAAGTAAAAGCTGGCACCGTTATTTTTCAAGAAAATACTTATGACAAAGTGATGTTTATTGTGCTTGAAGGAAGTGTGCAAATTTACGTCGAACGCGGTGGAGAAGAAATTGAACTGTCAGTTATTAACAAAAACGACTTTTTTGGTGAAATGGCAATTTATAGAAATAGACCGCGTAGTGCGTCAGCTAAAGTTCTCACCGATGCAAGATTGGCAGTCATTAAAAGTCGGATGCAATTAGAGCAATTCATTACTGAAAACCCAACATTTGCAGGAAAAATGATGGGCATTATGGGAAATAGATTAGCAAACACCAATGATTTATTAATCGAAAAAATCGATGAGTTTTCTGCCCAAAACGCAGAATTTAGCGGGGAAAGCGATGAACCCGTTATTTCGGTGAGAATTGGGACAAAACACGCCCGTGCTGAACATTAAAAAATTTTTTGCAATGTTAAAAATTGGACTGACTGGGGGAATTGGCTGTGGTAAATCGACCGTTTCGAGTTTATTCGCTCAACTAGGCGTAACAATTATTGATGCGGATGATATTTCGCATGGTTTAGTTTCACTCGGTCAGCCAGTACTGCAACAAATCACGCAAATGTTTGGCTCGGAAATGCAAAGCGCAAATGGTGAGCTTAATCGTTCTGCTTTGAAAGCCTACATATTCAGCAATCATGATGCGAAAAAAAAATTAGAAGCTCTTTTGCATCCTCTCATTTTTCAAGAAATTTCAAATCGACTCAATTCCCTCACGGTAAATTATTGCATCGTTTCGATACCTTTATTATTTGAAACTCATGCAGAATACCTAGTTGATCGTATCTTGGTCGTGAATTGTGACGAACAAACACAAATTGAACGTGTGCAACAACGTGATAATTTAACGCTCAATTCCATCCAAGCAATTATGGCAACACAGGTTTGTGCAACCTTTAGAACAACTCATGCTCATGATATTTTGGACAACTCAAAAAACAATACGACACTTGCAGAGCAAGTTAAAAAACTACATGATTTCTATACTTCTTTAAGCCTTAGCTAGGACTGACGCTGTTGTGAATACTACTATTATTTATGAATTTCCCCTTAACGAACGCATTCGTGTTTTTATTCGTCTTGAACAACTTTTTCGCCAATTTAATCATCATCTTTATGGTAAAACCATTGCCGACAAACGTGCGGCAATCATCGTATTGCTTGACATTATGGCGGTTTTTAAACGCAACGATTTAAAATCAGAAATCATTAAAGAATTAGACCGTCATTGCAATGCGTTAAATAAAATTGCGGCAAACTCGAATGAAGGCGTTGATCCAACAAAATTACAAAATTTACTCGAACAACTAAGCGCAATGAGTAAAAAATTACACGCAATGACGGGAAAAATAGATAGCCAATTGATAAATAATGAATTATTTCAAAGTATTGTGCAACGTAGCGCGATTCCAGGTGGAACGTGTTCGTTTGATTTACCTGAATTTCATTATTGGCTCACTCGAGATGATGATTCACGTTTTCAGGATTTGAATGAATGGAGTCGTCATTTTGTGGATATTGGTGAAGCGATTGATTTGATTTTGAATTTCATCCGAAATAGCAACATTGTAACCAAAGAAATAGCTTTAACTGGTTTCTTTCCAATTACGCTCGATACTAATTTACCCAATCAATTACTCTGTGTCAGCCTGGAAATGACACAGCCCTATTTTGTGGAAATTAGCGGCGGCAAGCATCGCTGTACGATTCGTTTTATGTCGCCATCAGACGGCAATCAACGCCCAAGACAAACGGCTGAAAATGTTCCTTTCACACTCACTCGTTGTACTTTTTAGATTAAGTTATTCCCACATATTTTCAATAAATTTAAATCTGCTCGTTACGGATTAACCAATCAATTTCAAATACTTTTGGTAAAGCGACTCTTTCTCTTCAACGTGTTTTGGATCTTTCGTGATGCAATTGACAGGACAAACTTCAATACATTGCGGCACATCATGATGCCCGACACATTCTGTGCATAAATCAGGGTTGATAACATAAATATCTTCGCCCTGTGAAATTGCACCATTCGGGCATTCAGGTTCACACACGTCACAGTTAATACATTCTTCAGCAATAATCAATGCCATTATTTTTCTACCTTAATTAAAAAAAATTGTATCGGGTTGATCAAACGATTTGACCACTTGTTGATAAAGTTTTGCTCGCTTTGCTGTCTGTATAGGGGGGAACGGCACAAAGGGATGAATACAATCAACTGGACACACCAAAACGCATTGTGACGAATCGTGAAAACCTTCACATTCCGTACACGCCTTCGCGTCAATCATAAATGTATTTTCATCGTGACTAATTGCTTGATTTGGACAAAGCGGTTCACACGCCGCGCAATTCACACATTCGTCAGCGTCAATTTTCAACGCCATCGTCTAACCTCGCAAATTTTTCTATCAATTGTTGATGCACACATTCCGCCACAAAATACGACACATTGCCTTTTAAACGCGCAATTTCTCTAATTATGCTCGACGAAATAAATTCATATTGTTCAGCGGGTGTTAAAAATACGGTTTCGAGTTCTGGTGCAAGGCGGCGATTCATGCTCGCTAATTGAAATTCATATTCAAAATCAGATACAGCTCGTAAACCGCGTAAAATAACCCGTGCGCCATTTTGTTTCGCACAATCAACCAGCAAATTATTAAACCCAATCACGCTAACATTATCGAAATCAACCGTAATCTGTTGCGCTAGAGCGACCCGTTCAACGAGCGAAAATAACGGATTTTTAGTTTTATTTTCCGCGACAGCAATAATCACCTCGTCATATAACTGCGCGGCACGCGCAACTAAATCAAGATGACCGTTCGTCATCGGGTCAAATGTGCCAGGATAAATCGCCGTAATCGGCAAAATTGGTTGCTTGCTCACGTTTAAAACTCTTCCCAATCATCCATAAGCGTGGTTGTTGTAACTGATTTAGATGCAACAGAAACAGGCTTAGGCGCAGTATCTTTTTTCAAACGCATAATCGCTGAACCGACTTTAATTGAAGCGTTAGCAAAGCCAGAATCAACACTCAATAATAATGTTTCTGCCTGATCATATTTTCTATCGTTGATCATTGCCGCCACTTTGCCTGCTTCGATATGAAACGTCGCGTGTTCTTTTACGCAATCATGATAGCTGGGTAAATGTGCAATTTTTGGGTGTGTATCTTCGCTGTGTAACCACTTACCAAAATCACAACAATTATCTTTAGAAATAGTTGTGACATCTAATGTTTCTTTTTGAGAAATTGCCGTGCGAAATTTAATTTTCCATTCTGCGTGCTTTTTTAATGCACCATCTAAGTCAATGTCGATTGCGTCAGTGACCTTCATAATAGGAGTTTGAAGTCTAGCCACCATTTTAACGGGAGCAGATGCAACAGCAGATGTCGTTTTTAACACTGTTGTATTTTGACGATTACTTTTGCTGTCGTTAATTTTGAAATTGCCCATCGTAATCGACAAGTTACGCGCTTGATTTTCGAGAGCTTCAGCGGCGGCGGCGGCTTCTTCAACTAACGCCGCGTTTTGTTGCGTCACTTCGTCCATTTCACCGATGGCTTGATTAACTTGTTGAATCCCCGTTGTTTGCTCAAATGATGCGTCGGTAATTTTAGATATCGTAGCACTCACACCTTGGATTGAATTTACGATTTCTTCCATTGTTTTACCCGCTTTCGCGACTAAATTCGTACCATCTTCGACTTTATCTACCGAATCACGAATCAACGCTTTAATTTCACCCGCCGCACCCGCCGCACGTTGCGCCAAGTTACGCACTTCACTTGCAACAACCGCAAAACCACGACCTTGTTCACCTGCCCGCGCCGCTTCAACTGCCGCATTTAAAGCAAGAATATTGGTTTGAAATGCAATGCCATCAATCACAGTAATAATATCAACAACTTTACGCGATGAATCGTTAATGTCTTGCATCGTTTCAACAACTTGTTTTACAACCGCAACACCTTTTCGTGCAATATCTGAAGAAGACAACGCCATATCATTCGCATATTTCGCATTTTCACTGTTTTCCTGCACCGTTGCTGTCAATTCTTGCATACTAACAACCGTCTGCTCCAAACTTGCCGCTTGTTGTTCGGTGCGTTGGGATAAATCGTTGTTACCCGCTGCAATTTCTTGAGATGCCGTGTTAATCGTATCGGTAGAGTCTTTAATTTCACCAACTAACGCTTTTAAATTATCAACCGTGCCATTCATGCCGTCTTTAACGTTGCCAAACATTCCCGTGTAATCTTCGGTAATTTGTTGTGTCAAATCACCTTGAGCTAACGCGGTAGACATTCGTAAAACGTCGTTAAATACGCCGTCGCACGTTTCAACCAAATTATTTAAATGCGTGAGCATATCTTTGAACATAAATTCATAATTGCCCACATTACTACGTTTTGAAAAATCGCCTTGTGCGCCTGCGAATGCCAACATTTTAATTTCACCATTCACGCTTAACAGTGCTGTTTTGACCGAATCAATTGCCGTCGTTATTTTCGCTTTTTCTTCAGGAAGGCGATCAATGTTAACGTCAAAATTGCCGTGTCCATATTGCGTGACCACGTCCACAATGTGCATTTTTACGTCAATGTGTGATTGCACTAACTCATTTATCGCTGTCGCAATTTCACCATAAGCACCAGGCAGTTTACTTACGTCAATGCGTTCGCTAATAAAACCTTGTTTATGTTTTTTCGTCATATTTTGTTGAGCTTGTACAAAACTATTCAGCGCGTCCTGAATTTTTTGCATTGAATGAAATAACACATTCACGAAATCTTCATCTTCATCAATGATTCTTACACTTAAATCCCCTTCTGCAATGCGTTCAGCAATTTCTGAAACTGTGGCTAAATGCACCAATTCCCTTTTAAATTGCAATGCTAAGAGAACGAGAATAACCGCTTCAAAAACAACAAACGAAGCATGTAAAGTAACGATGCCAAAATCTGCACCATTTCTAAATATCCAAACATTGTAATTTGCGGCTTGGAGAAAATTTAAAGCCAGATGATGCACAGCAATTAACGAGGCAGCATAAACAATGATTCGCCAATCCCTATATGCAAGTAAAAACGCTAAAATTGTAAATACACCAAAGTGCATTTCAATTAAACCGTGACTCGCTTGAATATGAATGGCGACATCAATCACCAATGCAGTGGCAATTGCTAAACGCAATAAAAATGACCCCGCTGCCGCACGCCAAATAATAAATGGAACAACAAAGGCGGGAATAGCAATTAGCATCGACATGAGCAATACGTCATAAAACCAACCAATTCCAAGCGTAATAACCAACATTACACCGAGTGTAATCATCATAATTTTATCGGTCTGTGCGCGAATTGGTTTTAATAACGTTTCTTCGTTAATTTTCATAATGAATGACTTCCATTTTCTAAAATAAAGCAATGTGGTGGTGTAGGATCATTTACTGCCATCCAGGCTAGTGTTCCAACACTGTAAAGGAACCAAGAAACAAATAAAATCGTTAATGGTCGTTGGTTATTTAATGGTTTTTGTTTTATCTTCGCTGTCGGCATCGAATTTAAAATTCCTAAAAATTTTATTGTGGCATCCAATTTTCTAAAAGAATTGAATCTAAAGACCAATGGCAGTCTTCAGGAAATTTATCAAAATCAATTTGTGTTTCTTTTTCGGCAGACAAACGAGCGTCAAGCCACACATCCGCTAACCATTAAGTATTATTATTGATGGTGCTTTTTAAACTCGGTGTATTTTTCAAACGACGGACAATTGCTTTGCGCTGTTCTTTAATTATCAATTGCCAACTGTTGCTACGACGTGCGGGTTGAAATTCCCATTTCAACAAATGCGTCATTAAAACCGACATGCGATTAGCTAATTCGCGTTGTTCACTTTTTCCCACGTCTTCGATTTCCTCTGCTAAATGTTCAAAATCTAACGCTGACAAATTCCCCGAACGTAAAAAATGTGCTTGTTGATTTGCCCACGCCACAATGTCCGTTTCATAAGTGTTTAACATTGTTTTTCTCCAAAGTTATTATTCATTTTTCAAACGAACCGCCAAAACATCGCAAGGCGCGTGATGCAAAACATTGTTTGCGGTTGAGCCGAATAATAATGCCAAGCCATGACGACCATGTGAACCAACCATAATTAAATCAACGTTTTCTTGTTCGGCAAGAGCGCAAATTTCTTCTTTGGCAGAACCCCAAATTAACCAACGCTGATTTTCTGGCACATTTAGTTGTGTTCCGATTTGAGAAAATTTATTTTTTTCTTGTTCAAGCAAAACATTATCTGTTTCATCATCAAGAGCAATGATTGTGCCGTAACTGGTATCGGGCATAGGAATGTTATCTAAAACGTGGACGATGCTCAGTTTTGCATCATTTTGTACCGCCATTTTGTTGGCACGTTCGATTAAAAATTGGATGTCTTCTGAAAAATCGATGGCAAGCAAAATGTGCTGATAAATATTCATAAAATTACCGTTAAATGCCGTGATGTTTCATCAGTGAAATTAAAGCATCGCGTTCCATTGGTTTTTTGCTGGCAACTGCCCACAAATTAAAAAAAGATTCACGTTTAACCGCAACGCCAACACTGGCAAATTTGGCTTGTTGTAATTCCGCTGACAATGTTTTTGCTGTAAATCCCGTTTTGTGCGCCATGTACAAATTACCTTCCGCAATCCAACTGCCACGACCATACAAAATATCTAGCGGTGTAATTGCGCCAGAAATTGATTCGTAAGCCGTATCAGTTAATTTATCTTCTGCAACTAAAGCGCAAACTGATTTAATATCAGGGCAAGTAATTACTGCATAACCATCGGGTTTCAAGACACGCAAAAATTCTTTCAAGGCAATTTTCACTTCATGCGGATAAAGATGCTCAATATTGTGACTTGAATACAATGCGTCCATTGAATCACTTTCAACCGTGTGCATATCAGTCATCGTGCCAATTAAATCGGGTTGATAAGATTCGTTAATATCAAAACGTATTTCATTCCATTCGTCCGTATTAAAACCAACCGTCGTTTGATTTTTACGTTTTTGTCCGCAGCCGACGTGCAAAAAAGATTTCATTATTTTTCTCTTGAATTAAAAATGTTATTTCAAAAAATTAGCGTTTAATCAACAAGCCTTGACCTGTCGGCAGTGGAATAACGCGGTATTGACGTTCATCAAACCATGTGTCTTCAGCGATTTTTTGAGTGCGGTAAATACTTGACCATTCGTAGTCATCCAAAATAATCATGCCGCCCGAAACAACTTTGTGAAAAATTGCCTCTAAAACTTCAATTTCATATTTCGCGCTGTTCAAATCAATGTGCAAATAAGCAATTTTGTCTGGACTGTTTCCTAGAAATGATTCAGGCAACAAACCTTTTACCAATTTAACGTTGTCATAACCTGCAAAACGCTCTTGGACTTTTTCAAAAAAACCTTCTTTTTGATCCGCGAAAGTCACATGACCTTCTTCGGGGTGATAATCGTAAGTATCGTAGCCCCAAAATGTTTTTGGGAATTCTTTGCCACCCAAATAATCAACGACGGTTTTAATTCCTGTTCCCCAATAAACACCACATTCCACAAAATCACCGTCCAAT
>CAIRCR010000234.1 GCA_903877065.1 uncultured Pseudomonadota bacterium | reverse complement strand
GCCGACAAAATAGCCAACCTCTGCAACAATTTCTTTTTTGTCCGCGTCTCTCCAGCCATAATTCTCGCTATAGCCTGTTTTTTCACACTGGAATTTGAATTTAGTTGATGATGTCAGTCTGTGCGCTGGTGTCATGTTTTTTAACGTAAGCGTTACTGTTTTGTGTTCGCGTGCGCGTGCCATTAGATGATTCTCCCATGCTCGTCAAAACGATATTCGTTAGCTTCGCTATTTTCGCCAATGCCCTCATCGCTGCATTGATACTCATAATCTTTGTATAGCTGCACGCGAATTTCCTCGCATACCGCATAAAGCCACTCGTTTAAAACGTCCTCGAATTGACTAAATTCATATTGCCTAATGTCGCTGAGCGTTGCTTGATAAGTGCAACCGCGTGTAAAAGTTTTGCCTGTCATTTGATAAAAAGATTTAGCGTAAATAACGCGCAAATCAATCGCTGCTTTGTGCCAATAGCTGCCAGTTCCAAAATTTCGCTCTACTGTTTTGACAAAACCTTTTTCATAGCTAAAAAAATGACTATCGAAAGCTGCAAAGTCCCCTTGTGAGTAGCTTATTGAATAAGAGAGCTGAGGTTTGTCGAACCCACACATTGTAAGAAAGTCCGTGTAGTTGTCTGTCCATAACTCGATGCCACTTGAAAACCAATCACGGGCGCGGTCTTTGGCTTTGTCGTCGAGTTCAGAAAATTTAAACGCGGTTTTTTTGCGGTCAATTACGTTGCCGTTGTCGTCAATCATTATGCAATTGTGATAAGCGTTCATTGCTTCGCGTGCGCTGTTCGTGTCTAGCACAGCAATTCTTTCGTCTTTGCGAGTTTGTGTGCTGTTTGTGTTTATTACTGTTAAAGCCATGATAAAATCCTCTTGTTGTTTGCCGCGCTGTCCGTCGAAAGTAAGCGCGGCTTAATAATTGTTGTTGTTTTGTTTAGTCGTTGTTTTCTTCGATGACTAGATTCTTTTCGCTGTAGTAGCTGTGTTCCGTGATAAAGATTGCAGCTACTTGCTCGGCGGTTAATCGCGGCTTTGCGTGTAAAAAATAATACTCGTCGTTGTAGTCAATACCATACGTTGCCGTTTCAACGTCGTACAATTCAGGGCGTTGATACTTAAAAAATCTGCCTCCGTTAATTTTGCAGCTACCTATGTTTTCGGGCGGTAGGCATTCGTAAAGCTCCCACCATCTACCGCAATGAACCTCGGTTAAGTCGTCGCTCCATTGGTTCGGCTCTTGTTCGCCTGCATCTTCGATTAAATCGTCAACGCTTTTGCCGTCATTTAAATACTTTGTTATCCAGCTTTCAGCGTCGCGGCTGTAGTTTTCACCAACATAAAGCGTTTTATTGCGTTCCATCCCCGTTTGATTTTCAAACTCTGTTATTGCGTTTTCAACGTATTCATCAATCATCATTTCCAATTCAACAGGGGCGCACACTTCTAAAATGTCACTAATGATAAGCTTAATTCCTGCAACGCTAATCACTCCGTCGTTGCCGCTGTTTTCGTCAATGTTTTCTTTAACCATTTCAACTAATGTTGAGCTGTAATCTGTTAAAGCCATATTATGCTCCTAGTGTTGCGTTAATTAGTTTTGCAGCTCGTGTTTTAAACGATGCTGCTGATTGTGTGACAATTTCCAAGTTACCGTCTTTGCTCAAGCAATAATGCTCTGTGTCTGCTTCATAATCGCAAATCATG
>CAIRCR010000233.1 GCA_903877065.1 uncultured Pseudomonadota bacterium | reverse complement strand
TTTCTTTGGCGTGTTCAACAGTGATACTGCAAACATTTCCATCAGCATCGACATCAAATAATGTATTTTCGTCAAAATCTTTGGTTTCAAAAACTTCAGCTTGCCGAAATTCAATGTAGAGTGTGTCTGTGTCTTGAAAGTATTTGATTTTCATAATTTAAATGACCTGTCAAAAAATACGTTGTGAACAGTTTTACCATCTTCAAGCAAAACAACGCGCAAATAACGTCCTTCTGCTTCTGAAATTGAAGCCCAACGGCGAATGCGTCCGTCTTCTTGGATAAATTCTTTTATTGGATGATTGACGACGGTTTTAATCCACTCGATTTTGATTGCTGTTCTATCTGGTCGCAAACGAGTAGCTTGAAAGTATTGGGTAAATTCCATAAGTTGCACGAAATAATTTTAAAGCGTGATTATTGCACAGATGTTTTAAAAAGGCTGGCAAAAACCAGCCTTTTTTGTTTGTGTTAGAATTTGGTTTTGAATTTTTGAGGAAGGCTGAATTATGTACGCAGAAAAACTAAAACAATTTGAAAATGTTGAAAACTTGGGTGGCAAAGCGTGGGAACACGCTATAGCCTGTGACGTAATTAGCAAAACACCTGTGAAAGATTGTTCAATGCACTGCTTTCACTTTCAACAATTGTTTGAACTCTTGTTTAAGCACTTGCTTGAAACGCGCACAAAATATGGGGCTTATCCGCATTCGCATAAACTGGATAAATTATTGTTACAAGTTATTGATGACGCGCAATTTAACTCAGAATCAAAAAAATACACCGATGCTTTAATCGCCTTAACCATGTGCGCTGAAGCCTATCGTTATAATTTTTTGCTGAATTGTGAAACTTACAACGGAATGGTTAATAGCCTAAATCCACTGCTGAACGAACTAGCAGAATTTGCCAAAAGCTAACGGTTGTTGATTCATAAAAAAGGCGAGAGAAATCTTGCCTTTTTTGTTTGTGCTAGAATTTCACAACTTTGAACGAACTTAAAAATCCTCAGCGAGCGACTTTTATTAAACAGCTCAATCAGGCAAATCCTGACAGAAAATTGTTTGCCGAAGGAAATCGACTGTTGCGCGAAATTCAAAAACAAATGGATTCGTAACGAGCATACAATTACCACTTATTTTTTCACAACCAAATACAAATCGAATGAGCGAATATCAATACTACGAATTTATAGCAATCGATAAACCACTAACTTCTAAGCAAATGACAGAAATGCGTGAAGTTTCAACACGCGCAAACATTACTGCCACAAGTTTTGTGAATGAATACAACTATGGCGATTTCAAAGGCAATCCAAAGAAATGGATTGAAAAGTATTTTGATGCTTTTGTTTATACAGCGAATTGGTGTTCTTGCCAGTTTATGTTGCGCGTCCCATTGGATTGTTTATCTACAAAAACAGTGCAAGCCTTTCAATTTTCAATGCTCGAAACATTTGAAATTACCAAAACAGAAACGCATTGGATTCTTCATTGGCTGTTAAACGAAAGCGAAAACTACGACCGATTTGGTGAAGAATACGGCGGTAGCGGTTGGATGGGCAGATTAGCTCCATTGCGTGATGAATTATTGCGAGGCGACTTACGTTCACTGTATTTAGGTTGGTTAAGTGGCATACATGAATTTAATGACGACACGCTAGAGCCGCCAATTCCTGCTGGACTTGGCGAATTAACAGCCACCCAAACGGCATTAGTTGAATTTTTGGAAATAGATATTGATTTTGTTAATGCCGCCGCAATGGCAAGTGCGCCGTTAGTTGATAATCGTAGTGATGCAGATCATCAAATCTGGTTAGATTCGCTATCTACCGAACAATCAAAGCCATTTCTTCATTTATTACTCGAAGGGCGCGGACAAGAAGCTGAAAGACAATTGAAATCAGAATTTTTTACTTGGCAACGTGAGCAAAGTAATAATCCCACAGCACAATCAAAAAATCGAAAAGTAAGTGAAGTGCGAACATTAGCCGAAAAAGCAGAGGAAGAGCGTAAAGAACGCGAAGCGATTGCGGCGAAAGAACTCAAAGAACGTAATGCAATTGCGGCTAAAAAAGCGGCGATTGAAAAAGAACGTAAGCGAGAAGTACATCTTCGTATGATGCTTACGAATACACAGGCTCATTGGGCAAACGCAGACTCTCATGCTCAACGCGCAAATGCGTCAGGTTATGATGAAGCAGCACGAATGATTAAAGATTTAGCTGATGCCTATAAATTAGCGGGTGATATGAGTGATTTCAAAGAACCGTTCACAAAATTTGTAAATGCTCATGAAAAACGTAGAGCGTTAATGGACAGACTTAAAAAAGAGAAATTGTTATGACAGAAAAGAAAATTGCTACGACAGATAAAAAAAGAAATCAGCTCATCGAATTAGGTGCAGAAGTTTTAGCGGATAC
>CAIRCR010000232.1 GCA_903877065.1 uncultured Pseudomonadota bacterium | reverse complement strand
TTTTTCTGCCATTTTTTGCCGTGAGATATCATGCAAAAACAGAAAAATAATCCCGCCATCAACAGGCGAATAAGTCGCTGTAACTTGGACTGTACAGATCGAACTATCTTTACATCGCCGCTTTGATTCAAATACGCCATAGCCCTTTTTAATGATGTATTGAATACGCGCTGAATTGTAACCCTCGTCATCAACAATATCTAAATCTCTAACATTCATCGTCAATAATTCTTCACGGCTGTATCCCGTAAGTTGGCAATAAGCATCACTTACACCCAAAAAACTGCCATGAATATCTATACGAGCAAATCCATCTGGTGAATCAATAACGGCTTGATACAATGATGCTTTCTTTTGTTCAGCCAATTCACGCTTTTTCATTTCCGTAATGTCAAAACGAATCGCATCATATTTGTAAATTTCACCACTATCTTTATCAAAAATTGGCAAAATTGTTGCTTGTACCCAATATAATTCACCCGTTTTTTTTCGATTACAAATTTCTCCGTACCAAACACGACCTCGAGTAATCGTGTTCCAAAGCTGTTCAAAAAATTCTTTGGAATGCACTTTAGACTTAACAATTGAGTGGGTTTTTCCCAGTAATTCTTGTTGGCTATAACCTGAAATTTCGCAAAACTTTTCGTTTACGAATGTAATTCGTCCCTCTAAATCGGTTGAGGTGACAATCGCCGCGTTATTGAGTGCGCGAACAAGGTCTGCGTAGTATTTGTTCATAATTTTCTTATTTTTTTAGATTAAAACAACGGTGACTATTTCACCCATTTTTACACCGCTACATTCAGAGGGCAAAACGATATAACAATTTGCTGTGCTTGCTGTGCTTAAAATATGTGAGCCTTGATTTCCTGTGGAAGCCACTTGAAATGCGCCGTTTTGGGTTTGTTGTAAAAATCCGCGTTGATATTCTTGTCGTCCGCGTGATTTTTTAAGTGGTGTGGTGCAAATTGCGTCGAATTGCCACGATTTTTTTACCATTGCGCCACCTAATTGAGCCAATGCCGACTTAACAATAACATCAAACGTCGTGGTAACGGCAACAGGATTTCCAGGTAAACCGAAAAAATAACAATTTTCGATTTTTCCAAATGCGAGTGGTTTTCCAGGTTTCATGGCAATTTTCCAAAAATTCACGTCACCGCATTCGTCTAAAATTTCTTTCACAAAATCCGCATCGCCAACTGACGCGCCACCTGTTGTGATGATTACGTCAAATTCACCTGCGGCTTGACGTAAAACGCGGCGTAATTCGTTTTTATCATCAGCAATCGAACCACCGTCAACGACTTGATAACATGGATTTGAAAGCAGACCGTGCAAACTGTAGCGATTGCTGTCGTAAATTTTGCCGCGAGTTAACGGTTCGCTCAATGACGTTAATTCATCGCCTGTTGAAAAATAAATGATTTTCAACGGGCGAATGATCGCAACACGTTCAACACCAACCGCCGCAAATAATCCTAAATCGACTGCCGAAAGTGCTTTGTGTGCAAGGCAAAGTACGTCGCCAATTCGCACGTCCTCACCAATTTCGCGTACATTTTTTTGTAATTTTACATCGGCTGGAAATTGAATTTGTGTGCCGTTGACGCTGACAAATTCTTGCATCACGACAGAATCGGCATTTTCGGGCAACACCGCGCCAGTAAAAATTCGCACACATTCGCCTGTTTTTAAATCACGTTCAAATGGTTTTCCTGCCCACGACGTGCCGACGTTCGTTAACTCAAACGGTGATGATGTTGAGATATTTCGACTCGAAAACGCATAGCCATCCATTGCTGAATTTCGCGCTGTTGGTAAATCAATCGTGGCAAAAACAGTGTGCAAAAGCACGCGCCCGAAGGCTTGTTTTAACGGTACAGTTTCGCTTTCTGTCAGTGGCACAATTGCCGCGTGAATGCGTTGTTGTGCTTCTTCAACAGATAACAGTGGTTTTTTTTCAGTGGTAACGCAAGATTCAAGGCTCATAATTTCAAAAAAGTGTGCAGAATAAAATCGGCAATTTCGGCAGGGTTATTCAGATTTAACTGCGGCAAATCGGTGTTTAAAACGGTATCAGTGGCAACGGCGAAAATGTGAGCATCGTTTAAATACAAACACGGTTGATTCAATTCAGCACGATGCAATTCGATTTTCGCAAAGGGTTCGCGTCTAAAACCTTCAACCAAAATTAAATCAATGTCTGTCGGGTTAAATAGCGTGATTTGATCGGTTAAATTGGGTTCGATTTGCGTTGTAAATTCTTCGATGATGGCGCGGCGATATTTCGATACTAAAACAACAGGCGTTGCCCCAGCTTGACGCAAACGAAAACTGTCTTTGCCTTCGTGGTCAATCTCAAAATCGTGGTGGCTGTGTTTAATCAAACCAACACGCAAGCCAGCTTGATTGAGTAGCGGTAAAAGTTGCGTGAGTAATGTTGTTTTTCCCGTGCCGCTGAAAGCAGCAAAACCTAAAAGCGGGATTTTAGTTTTTTTCATTAAGTTGCGAATTATGTCAATTATGTTATTGTCGGGTTGATTGTTTTTTAAAATTTGCTTAGTAAAGATTCTATTTTTAACTACGGGGCGGATTATGAAACATTTTACGCTTAATTATTGGCAAATCTCATTACTAATTTTAGGGTTAGTGGTCGCCATCGTCGCACCACTATTTGCAAATCCCAAACCTCCGCCGCCGATTCGTATCGGCGTTTTACATTCACTTTCTGGCACAATGGCAACCAGTGAAAAGCCGTTAATTGATGCCGTGCGTTTAGCTGTGAATGAAATCAACGCCAGTCACGATTTTTTAAATCGTTCCATTGAAATTGTTGTTGCAGACGGTCAATCTGATCCAACAATTTTTGCTCAAGAAGCTGAACGCCTAATCACTCAAGAAAACGTCAGCGTCATTTTTGGCTGTTGGACTTCAGCCTCACGCAAAACCGTCAAATCGATTGTTGAAAAATATAATCACCTCCTGTTTTATCCTGTTCAATACGAAGGTTTAGAGCAATCGCCCAACATCATTTACACGGGTTCTGTTGCTAATCAGCAAATTATTCCCGCCACACGCTGGGCATTACGAAATTTAGGTAAACGAGTTTTTTTAATCGGCTCGGAATACATTTTCCCCCGCACTGCTAATCGAATTATCACGGATTTTGTTCGTATCGGACGTGGTCAAATCGTCGGTGAAAATTATTTACCTTTGGATAGTTATGACATAGACAGCACTGTGCAAGAAATCGAAGCGTTAAAACCCGATGTTATTTTTAATACCATCAACGGCGACACGAATGCTTATTTTCTCTATGCGTTGATGCAATCCACCGCCAAAGAAATTCCCGTTTTATCGTTTAGCTTTTCTGAAAATGAGCTGAAATATTATCCTTCACCGCTCAATCACTACGCCGCGTGGTCTTATTTTCAATCGCTTGGCAATTTTACAAATCAACAGTTTGTCGCTAATTACAAGCAACTAAACACGGATACAACGTCCGTCACCAGCGATCCAATTGAATCGGCATATTTTGGTGTGTATTTGTGGGCGCAAGCCGCAAAAGAAGCCAAATCTTTCGAGCCAGAAAAGGTCAATCCATTCGTTTTAGGGCAAAGTGTTCACGCGCCATCGACCGTTGTTTCTATCGATAAAGCAACGCGACACACTTGGAAAATGTTACGCATTGGCAAAGCGCAAGCCGATGGACAATTCAAAGAAATCTACTCGTCCAAATTTCCGATTCGTCCAGAACCTTTTCCCGATTATCGATTGAAGAGCGAATGGATTGAAATTACAAATTCATTTAACAACGGAGTAAGCACGCATGATTAAGTCACTGCTCACACATCGCTCTCTCATGAATCATTTAATTTTTGGATTTTTAGTCACGTCTATTTTGCCACTTGCGGGTTTTGCGTTATTTCATTTGAATAACACTGAAAACACGTTACAGAAAACGGTTGTAAATCAAATGACATTTATCGCAGAAAAAAAAGCGAATCAATTTGAAGATTATGTCGAAGATAACCGCTTGCATATTCGTTCACTGGGTTATTCGTCTGATGTGTTGCAACTTTTTGAAGAACTGCAAAAAAATTACGTTTACGGTATCCATTCACAGATTTATCAACAAACCGAAATGAAAGCGCGAAATACATTAACGCGCATAACGGATAATTTTCCTTATCGTGATTTGTTGTTAATTGATGCGTCGGGGGAAGTGATTTTTAGCTTAAAAAGAAAAGCAAATCTTGCCAGTAATGTGCAAACACGACCTTATCACGATCATATTTTAGGCGACGGTTTCCAGCAATCGGTTAATTTTTTAACAACTGAAATTACAACATTTGATGTTTACGATCCCTACATGGAAAGAGAAGGCGTTTATATCACAACCCCGCTTTTGAAAAACAATTCTCCCGTTGGTGTATTAGCCCTACAAATGAATTTAGAGAATGTTTATTCGCAGTCAATTATTTTAGAACATGACGGATTAGGCGAATCAGGCGAAGTTGTTTTGGTAAAAGAATCAAATGACTCGGTGTCTTTTATGTCCAAATTACGATATACAGCAAACGACAAGCTCACAATAAAGACAGATGCAGCTTCTTTTGACGTGAAAAACGTGCTTGATGGCAAAAAAGGCGGTGGACAATCTTTAGATTATTCAGGTCGAAAAGTGCTTGCTGCATGGCATTATTTACCTAGTTTACATTGGGGAATTGTGGTTAAAACGGATGAAGCAGAAGTTTTTGCACCGTTTAAGAAATTACGTTTTTACACGTTTTCAACACTTGGCTTTTTGACCCTGCTTGTTACAACATTGGCTTTTTTTATCAGTAAATCTGTTGTAGATCCGCTTCATAAATTGGTCGCTGTCACGAATAAAATAGCTCAAGGTGATTTAGACCAGCGTGTTTCTCGAAATTGTTATGATGAATTTTCACAATTAGCAGAAACATTCAATTACATGACCCATCAAATAAAACGCTGTTTTGATAGGTTAGATAATCGCGTCAAAAGCCACTCGACACAGTTAGTTGCCGAAAAAGAAAAGTCTGAAGAAACCTTAAATCAACTCAAAGCAACGCAAGATGATTTGGTTCAAGCTGAAAAAATGGCATCGCTGGGCAGTTTAGTTGCGGGTGTCGCGCATGAAATCAACACACCAATGGGCATAACGCTCACTGCCGCAACACATTTAAATTCCAAAACTGAAAAAATCGCTAAACATTATGAAAGCAGTGCATTAGATGACAACGAATTGAGTGCGTATTTCAAATTAGCGCAAAAATCCACTCAATTGATAACCGTCAACAGTCAACGCGCCGCCGATTTGATTCATGGTTTTAAACAAATTGCTGTGGATCAATCAAGTGATGAACGCCGTGAATTTGAATTGAAACATTACATTGAAGAAGTGCTTTTAAGTTTGAACGCAACGCTTAAAAGAACGTCAATTGATGTTGAACTCAATTGCCCTGAAGGTTTAATTCTTAACACTTATGCGGGTGCAATCGCGCAGATTTTGACTAATTTTGTCATGAATGCGTTGTTGCACGCTTATGAACCCGATCAAAAGGGTGTGCTGTCGATTCGTGTTACTCAGTTAGAACACGATTTGATTGAATTGATTTTTGCTGATAATGGCAAAGGGATTCCAAAAGAAATACAGTCAAAAGTTTTTGATCCGTTTTTCACTACGCAACGTGGTAGTGGCGGGAGTGGTTTAGGTTTACACGTTGTTTACAATCTTGTTCATCAAACCTTAAAAGGAAGTTTAGCGTTGAAAAGTTCACCGAAAGGGACGACTTTTATCGTGCAATTCCCACGAGTTTGATACGCCAATTTCATTTGAAAATTAACCTTTGGAGTTCGTTATGCTATCTAAAAATAAAAAATTTCCGCCCATGGATTTGAACGTTTTAACCGCTAACGCAGTCATTCCCGAAGAAGTCACACCGCAACCGCCCTTGCTTTCATTGGTTGCTGATGTTTTAACGACAGTTTCTGATGATTTTGCAACGTTAGCCCACGCCAAAGTGGCAAAACCGTGGCGATTATTAGTTGTTGATGATGAGGAAGATGTTCACTCTGTAACGCAATTGGTTTTAGACGGTATGAATTTTGAAGGTCGTCCGATTGAAATACTCAGTGCTTATTCGGCAAAAGAAGCGCGAGAGTTACTTGCCCGTGAAAAAAATATCGCGGTTATTTTGTTAGATGTTGTCATGGAAACTGACGACGCGGGTTTGCAATTGGTTAAATTTATTCGTGAACATTTAAAAGACAAAAATGTTCGCATTATTTTACGCACAGGTGAATCACAGCAAGCCCCCGAAGAAAGCGTGATAATTGATTACGATATTAACGATTACAAATCAAAAAACGAACTGACTGCACAACGTTTATTTACAACGGTTATTGCTTCGTTACGCGCTTATGAATCAATGTTTGAGCTAGATAAAACGATTGCTTCTTTAAACAAAACGCGTGACGGATTGGAAAAATTTATTGCGCTGTCAAATAAGGCTCAACATCAAAAAATGACTTCTTTTGAAGAAGCCGCTACAACGGATTATTTGACGGGTTTAAATAATCGTCGCCAACTTTTGCGGCTAGGCATTCCATTGGTTCTCAACGCACACAAAAATTCTACACTGTCATTTGCCGTCGCGTTGCTTGATATTGATGGCTTCAAACATATCAACGACACTTACGGACTTGAAATGGGCGATTTTGTGTTAAAACAGCTTGGTTGTTTATTGAGGCAGCGTTTTCTTTTTGGCGATATTGTGGCGCGTTTTAGTGGTGATAAATTTTGCGTTATCGCGCTGCAACTCAATAAAATACAGGCATTTGAATTATTTGACCAATTTCGTGAAATGCTTGCACGAGAGGCGATAATACTTCCCAATGGTGATGCGTTGAAAATTACAGCGAGCGTTGGTGTGTCGCTGCGTTTGAGAGACGGTTTAGACGATATGCTTGGCGATGCCGATTTGTTGCTTTATAAAGCCAAAAAAAGTGGTCGTAACTGCGTCAATATTTCTTATTAACTGTTTAAAGCCCATCCCCCACGCTTCGCGCCCCCCCCTTCAAAGGGGGGCAAAAACAGTAAAAATCAAAAGCAGTGGCTTTTTAATCTTTCGCCCCCTTTTGAAGGGGGCAGCCTGAAAGGCTGGGGGCTGTGCTTTAAACTCACCAATTGCGTCAATATTTTTGATTAACGCAATTTTTTAAAACCAACTTGTGTAAAACAAAAAATGTTTCAACTGATTTTATTTATTATTGCGTTTGTAATTGTTCAGTATTTGCTTAAAAAGTCGCCCGATATTTTAAAAAAATACGGCAAAATTTTAATCATCAGTTTAGCGGGAATGTTGCTGAGTTATTTGATGGCGACGGGGCGATTGAATTGGTTTTTTGCGTTTGTTGTGATGACGGTGACGTTTTTATTTCGTTTATTGCCCACCGCGTTGCAGTTTTTACCGCATTGGTTACAACTTCAACGATTGTGGAATCAACGAAAAAATACGGGATCGCAACACGATTCACAGCAACAATCCAATCAATCGCGCCCGTTAAATGATGGCAAAATGTCACGCACAGAGGCGTTGGAAGTTTTAGGTTTAACACCTGGCGCGACTGACTTAGAGATTGTGACAGCGCATCGAAAACTGATGCAAAAAGTTCATCCTGATCGTGGTGGCTCAAATTATTTGGCGGCACAAATCAATTTAGCAAAAAAGACGTTGTTGCCGTAACACGGATTAAATTCGCCTTTTATTTCAATTTGGAACGTTCCTGTAAAAGCCATTGCCAACCATAAAATTTTGCCAATAAAAAGATACCGATAAAAACGAATAATAAATTAACGCTTGTTAAACCAAGCCACGCTGGAATGGTTTGTTTTAAAACCCAGCTTTGAGAAATACTCAACACATTGCCGTAACTAAAATAAATCAAAAAACCCACCAACATATTTCCGTAAATACCACTACGTGGCGAAAGTTCCGCGAGTGGAATAGCGATAAAACCAAGTAATAAAATTCCAAGCGGTACGGCAAAACGACGTTGAATTTCAGCGGCATCAACACTTGTACCCGATTTCCATAATTCGCTAAACGGTGTGGCTTGCTTGGCGATAACTAAAGGGACAACTTTCGTGTCAAGCCGCACAGCGTAGTCGTCAAAATGTTCAATGACGTAGTTTAATTCACCTGGTCTGCCCTGCACACGCTCACCATTTTTCAAAATCATATATTGCCCATCTGTTAAATTAACGACACGTCCAAATTCGGCGTTAATAATAGCAACGGCATTATTTTGTCGATGCTGAACAAAAATATGATGCAATTGCTTTTGCTCATCAATACTTTCAACGTAAAAAACAAGGTCGCCTTGACTGTATTCGCTAAATTTTCCAGCAACCAAACCACGCAAATCAGCTGATTCTTTATCGTGATTGGTACGCGCTTCAATTTGACGTTCTGCCCAAGGTGCAACATTTAAAGATAAAACCGTCGCGGCAAAACTCAATGGCAATAACACTAAAAATATGGCGCGATAAATTGTCCAAACGCCACCGCCTGCTGAGTAAATCGCAGTCATTTCATGATCTCGATACATTCGCCCCAAAACCATCAACACCGCCATAAACGTCGCCGCAGGTAAAAATGTCACGCTCGCAATTAAGATTTTCAATCCTAAAATTATCAGCAACGTATCACTGGCAATTTGACCTTCGATAACTTGATCGAGAACTCGAATAAATTTACGACTGACGATAATAACCACTAACACTGACAAAACGGCCGATAAAGTTCGCACTAAATCGCGCGTAATCATTTTGTTTATCAAATTCATCAATGACTGCACTCCATAAAAAATGTTGATTTTGAATAAGTTAACCGACATTCCGCACCCCTATTTTGAAATCCTGGCATTTTATAACAAATTGATATTAAACGCGATGTTCGACTTTTTAGGCAGCAACTCTCATTATGAAAACCGCTCGTGTTGTATAAAGGAACACCAAGTGAAAAAAATGAAGATAAGCGATGGCATCACCCAGGGCTACCTCATTTAAAAAAATCTGTCAAAATAACGGAATTGACGGTTATTAACTCATATCTGGACTCCTCTCAGTTTGCAAGCCTATGGCAC
>CAIRCR010000231.1 GCA_903877065.1 uncultured Pseudomonadota bacterium | reverse complement strand
TTTTCACTCAATCTAAAAAATAAGACAATGCCAATTCCTTGTACAATTAACGACTTTTAGAATCTGATTCACAACACTATGTCTACACGTCTTAGAAAAATTACACAGCAAGTTTTAGTCGGCAATGTAAAAGTCGGCGGCGGCGCACCCATTGTGGTGCAATCCATGACAAACACTGACACGGTCAATGTTAAAGCAACCGTCAATCAAATTATTGAACTCGCAACGGCGGGTTCAGAAATGGTGCGAATTACCGTTAATTCCGAAGAAGCCGCTCAAGCTGTCGCGTCAATCAAAGAACAATTGATTGCTCAAAATTGCTTTGTGCCAATCATTGGTGACTTTCATTTTAACGGACATAAATTGCTCGAAAAATATCCCGATTGCGCGGCGGCTTTGGACAAATACCGCATCAATCCTGGTAACGTGGGACGCGGTAAATCGCGAGATCCACAATTTCAACAAATGATTGAATTTGCTTGTCAATATGCCAAACCCGTGCGAATTGGTGTGAACGGTGGCAGTTTAGATCAAGCTGTTTTGACACGTTTACTCGATGAAAATCGTCAACTCGCACAACCTGAACCCTTAGCCGCTGTGGCACGAAAAGCGATTGTGTTATCCGCGTTAGAAAGTGCCGTGAAAGCCGAAGAAATTGGCTTGGGCAAAGACAAAATCATTTTGTCGTGCAAAATTAGCAACGTGCAAGAATTGATTGCAATTTATGAAGATTTAGCGGCGCGATGTAATTACGCGTTGCATTTAGGATTAACCGAAGCTGGCATGGGGTCAAAAGGAATTGTGGCATCGGCTGCGGCATTGTCGGTTTTAATGCAACAAGGCATCGGCGACACAATTCGTATTTCATTGACACCAGAACCAGGCGCGTCACGCACGCAAGAGGTCATTGTCGGGCAAGAAATTTTGCAAACGATGGGCTTTCGTTCATTCACGCCGATGGTGATTTCTTGCCCTGGTTGTGGGCGCACCACAAGCGATTATTTTCAAAAACTTGCTCTCAACATTCAATCGTACTTGCGAGATCAAATGCCAATTTGGCGCACGCAATATGCAGGTGTTGAAACGATGGAAGTTGCCGTCATGGGCTGTGTTGTCAATGGTCCAGGCGAAAGTAAAAATGCAAATATCGGCATCAGCTTACCAGGCACGGGTGAATCGCCCGTTGCACCTGTTTATGAAGATGGTGAAAAAACCGTGACGTTAAAAGGCGACCACATTGCCGAAGAATTTCAGGCGATTGTGCAACGTTACATCGAAACTCATTATGGGAAATCAGAATAATGTTACCGCGTATTGCTTTAACCGCTGGCGAACCCGCTGGAATTGGTGCAGATTTGTGTGTACAACTTGCACAGCGAATTTTACCCGCGTGTGAATTGGTTGTTTTTTCAGATGCAGAATTACTTAAACAACGTGCCAAGCAATTAAATTTACCACTCATCCTGCATCATTTTGACCCCAGTTTGCCACGTCATAATTTACCCTGTGGGCATTTGACAATTTTGCCTGTGCCGTTAAAAGCTCCCGTACAAGCTGGCGTATTAAATCCCGAAAATAGTGAATATGTTCTTGAACTTTTAGAGCAAGCAACACAAGCGTGTTTAAATAAAACGTTTCATGCGATGGTCACAGCACCTGTGCATAAAGGTGTTATCAATGAAGCGGGTTTTGCATTCATAGGTCACACCGAATACATTGCATCAAAAACAGGCGGAAATCCTGTCATGATGCTGGCAGCAGACAATTTGCGTGTCGCTTTGGTCACAACACATTTACCGCTTTCTAAGGTTTGTGCGGCGATTAAGCCTGAACTTTTGGAACAAGTCATTTCTACTTTGCATCGCGATTTACAAACTTATTTTGATATTAAACAGCCCAAAATTTTGGTTTGTGGATTAAATCCTCACGCTGGTGAAAATGGTTATTTGGGGCGTGAAGAAATTGAAATTATCAATCCAGTTCTCGAAAAACTACGCGCAAAAGGTATGGATTTAGAAGGTGCGTTACCTGCCGATACGTTGTTTACAACAAAACACTTGAAAAACGCGGATGCTGTGTTGGCGATGTATCACGATCAAGGTTTACCCGTGTTGAAACACAAAGGTTTTGGACGAGCAGTAAATATCACGCTCGGTCTGTCAATTATTCGCACATCTGTTGATCATGGCACAGCGTTGGATTTAGCAGGGACAGGCAAAGCCGATATAGGTAGTTTGCAACAAGCATTAAAAATGGCAATTGACATGAGTTCAACGCATTAAAAAACGACAATCTAATCATTAACCAGTATAAGAAAATCATGACAGATATTTTAGAACAAGCCATTGAACATCACCGTACAGGTCAATTGGCACAAGCCGAACAGCTTTACCGCACAATTTTACAAACTGAACCCAGTCATCCTGACGCAAATCACAATTTGGGCGTTCTTTATTTTGCCGTCAATAATTTTGAAGTGGCGTTACCCTTTTTCAAAACGGCATTAGAAATCAATCCAAATCACCTTCAATTTTTGTTGAGTTATCTTGATGCACTGCTGAAAACTGAACAATTTGAATTAGCAAAATCTGTTTTAGAACAAGGGCAAGAACGCGGGTTGAATAGTGAAAAACTTGGACAATTAGCGGTCTATTTAAGTGAACCCACGTTAATTGAAATGGAAAAATTGCTCTCACTTTTTAATCAGAAAAATTATGCTCAAGCTGAATCATTTTCACAAAATTTAATTCAACGATTTCCCAATCACGGGTTTGCCTGGAAGGCGTTAGGAGCAATTTTTCAAGAACAAGAACAGTTTGAAAAATCGTTAGAAGCCAAAAAGAAATCCGTTGAATTATTACCCAATGATTTTGAGGCAAATTACAATTTGGGCAACACGCTTCAAAGCGTGGATTGCTTGGATGAGGCAGAAAAGCATTATCGGCAAGCATTGGCAATTAACCCAAATTATGCGGAAGCGTTTTATAGTTTGGGCTGTACGCTTCGTAAATTGGGACGTTTGCAAGAAGCCGAGCAAAGTTACCGTAACGCAATCAGCGTTAAACCCGATTACGCACAAGCGTATATCAATTTAGGTGATTTACTAAATAGCTTAGATTGCTTGCAAGAGGCTGAAGCCAATTATGAAACCGCAATTCGTCTTCAACCCAATTGTGCCGATTTTCATTTTAATTTAGCCATTTTCTTGTTGCTACTGGGGCAATTTGAAAGGGGTTGGAAAGAATATCTTTGGTTGCATCACCCCGACTGTACAAGCATCAGTAAACCTGAAAATCCAGGCTTATCGAAACCACAATGGCAAGGTGAATCATTAGAAGGTAAAACGGTTCTTATCTGTTGCGATCAAGGTTTGGGCGACATGATTCAGTTTGCGCGTTACAGTGAAAACCTTAAAAATTTGGGCGCGACCGTTTGGGTTGGTGTTCATGATTCACTTATTGAGTTGATTAAAACCGTTCCGTGGATTGATCGTGTTTGTGCGACTGGCGACCAAATTAAACGAGATGAATACGATTATTGGACGTTTTTCATGACGTTGCCATCTCATTTTAATACAGTGTTAGAAACAATTCCTGCAACCGTCCCATACATCACAGCAGACGAAACTAAATCAGCGTGGTGGAAAGATTGGCTGGCAAAACAAATCCCAGAAAACCATAAACGTGTTGGTTTAGTTTGGGCGGGAAATCCACTTCATTTAAACGATGCTAATCGTTCTCTTGCATTTTCAGAATTAGCCGCTTTTTCTGATTTAAAAAACGTGATATTTGTTAGTTTGCAACTTGGTGAAAAAGCACAAAACGAATTAGCAACGGGTTTGGAAGGTGTGACTATTTTAGATGCAAGTCCATTTATTCATGATTTCACAGATTCCGCAGCATTATTAAACAGTTTGGATTTATTGCTTACGATTGATTCGTCACCCGCGCATTTAGCGGGTGCGTTGAATTTACCTGTTTGGCTCATGCTTCCAAAAGTACCCGATTGGCGTTGGTTATTAAATCGCAACGATTCACCGTGGTACAAAAGTATGCGTTTATTTCGTCAAAAAGAAATTGGTGATTGGACGAGTGTGTTAAATGACATAAAAACCGAATTGGCAACGCAACCTGAAAGCGAAAGCGTTGCATCTGTCAAAAATGTGGAATTTAGCGAACGAATTGAACAATATAAAAATGACATTGGTAAATTAGCTCGTCGATTCTTCAATTCCATATCTTAAAATTTAGCACAGCGAGCAATTCTTAATGACACATCAAGCACGCAAACGGTTTGGACAAAATTTTCTGCATGACCACAACATAATTCAAAACATCATCGCCAGTGCGATGATTCGTGCTGGGCAACCTTGGGTTGAAATCGGTGCTGGGCAAGGCGCGTTAACAGAACCTTTGCTCAAAAAAGCAGATCATTTAGATGTCGTTGAACTCGATCGTGATTTGGTGACGTGGCTCGAACATAAATTTTCAGCTCAAACGAATTTGACCATTCACAGTGCAGATGCGTTACGCTTTGATTTTGCCACGCTTGCGCCAAAGGGTGAAAAATTGCACGTTATTGGCAATTTGCCTTACAACATTTCCACGCCGTTGATGTTTCATTTACTCGAAACAACAGATTGCATTGCTGATATGTTGTTTATGTTGCAAAAAGAAGTGGTGAATCGAATTTGTGCAACGCCGAATGGAAAATCTTACGGTCGTTTGAGCGTGATGATGCAATATTATTGTGCGACGGAATGGTTGTTTGATGTGCCGCCAGAAAGTTTTAAACCTGTGCCGCAAGTCATGTCCGCAATGGTGCGTTTAGTGCCGCATTCAAAACCACCCGTTGAAGTTGATGACATTAAAACGCTCAGTAAACTTGTGAGCGAAGCCTTTTCACAACGCCGTAAAACGTTGCGAAATTCGTTGAAAAAATCGTTGTCAGAAACTGAAATTACAAATTTGGGAATTGATGCAAATTTGCGTGCTGAAAACGTCAGTTTGGCGGAATTTGCCTTGCTAAGTAATGCGGTAAGTCGAAAACTGTCACCCGTTGAAACGGCGGCACTGTTCAAAATTTCAGAATAAAATGCGTTTTATGGCATAAAAAAAGCCCCTTTTTGGAAGGGGTTTTTTTTAGATATTGAATTTAAATTTAAGCGTAAAAGCTCATCAATCCATTCGTGCCATTACCTTCAAGGACTTGACCGTTTGCAAATTCGTCTACCGTTTCAGTCGTATCATTACCTGTGCGAACAGGATTACCGTCAGCATCGATTTCACGATTCGCTTGACGATTGCCCTGACCATTATTCGCAGACGCATCTGCCATCATCTGAGCAGTTTGTTGTTGACGACTGGAATCATTTGAAGCCGATTGTTGCGACACGCTCACATCTGCTAAGTTCATCTGTTGTGAATTTAACATTTCGCGTAATTTAGGAATCGAGGCCTCTAACGCATCTCGTACCACGCTATTTTGTGCGGTAAAAGCAATTGTGGCTTGATCTTGATTCATATCAATTCGCACGCTAATCGGTCCCATATTTTGTGGATTCATTCTAATTTCAGCGCTAGAAATGCCCGATTTATTCATCCACACAATGCGTTCACCCAACTCATTATTCCATTCTGGATGAGAAAGCGGTTTTGTCATCGCAGGAACATCAACTTTCGTGTCTTGGACTAACTTATTGACAGCCGCGTTAATCACTTGCGAAGAAGATTTATCGCCACCTGTTGGCGCAGTCACTGAAGCGTTAATAGCATCAGATTTTTCACTGCTTAACAACGATGCGAAAGTTTTCAAATCCGCTGTGCTTTGTCTGTGATTAGCATTTTGATTTAACGCTGAATCATTTTGTAGCGTTTGATTTGACGATGAGTTACCGCCGTTGCCACTATTATTTGCCGTATCACCACCGCTGTTATTACGATTTGCTAAAGCATCCATAAGCAAGGTTTTTGCTGAGGTGAGTGTTGATTTTTCTTGTACAGTCGTTTCGTGAGTAGACGTTTCTACACTCGTATTTTCAACTTGAGCTTGAGCTTGTGTAGCTTGAGCAGTAGCTTGTTGTTGCGGCACGATAATTGTGTTCGTCAACGTTGGAATATCTGACGATTCAGCTTTCTTATATTCGGGTTCGACAGTCGTTGTAGTCACATTATCATTAGCTTTCAGTTCGGCATTATTAACCCCCTGATCTGCTACCAATGAC
>CAIRCR010000230.1 GCA_903877065.1 uncultured Pseudomonadota bacterium | reverse complement strand
TAAAAACGCAACCTATTGAAAAATAGTATATTTAAAATATATCAAATTTTGAAAACAGGGTGCAAAATGTTGGTTTTATCTCTACAATCTATCAAAGACTGAGCCGTTAGAAGGGGTGAATATCTTATGATACAAACGAGTTGCATATTCGTCCGTGTCACCTGCAATATAATCACAAATGATACGAAGTCGCTTATCTTCACTATTTTGCTGTTCATATTTAGCGTAATGCTTCTTTTCAAGCAGCCGCTTTGGATTATTTGCAATCGCTTCAAACAACCGAATAATCATTTGCTGACCTTTATAAACAAGCGTCTGAACTTCGGGCGTTTCAATCACTTTATTTGCCACAATTCGTTTAAGAATTTCAAGCTCATGACTTAACTCGCCTGTCATAATAGCTTGTAAATCAAGTAAATTACTTTCAAAACAGCCTCGGTGTTGAATTTCAATATTTCTAAGAAAATAATGCACTAAATGACTAACCGCTTTTTTTCGCATTCGATTTCTTCCTGAAAATAAATCATCACTAATTGGAACAGCAATCCCATCTCTTCTGTAATCGGGAAAAGAATGTTTTATTTGTCCAACAACTTCATTTTCCCAATCTTTTTGAGTTATCAAATTTAACGCAATGCCGTCTTCCAAATCATGAACACCGTATGCAACATCATCGGCTAATTCCATAATGGTCGAGTCGAAACTCTTAAACTCGGTTTTTCTATGTTTAAGCGTTTCGTGTGTTTTTTGAAATAAACGAATGTCGTTTTCCGAAAGTGGCAGTGTAATCCAATCAAAATAATCACGATCACAATCAAAAATGCTGCATTTCGGTGGATTAAACGAATCGACATTTAATGGGGCTTGTTTCTCGTCGTAAATGTCAAAATTAACGACTTTAGAATAAGTTATCGGGTATTTGATAAGCCCTAATAACGTTCTGCGTGTGAGATTCAAACCGTCCACGTTTGAGTATTCACCTAATTGTGTACAAATTCGCAATGTTTGAGCATTACCTTCAAACCCACCGTTATTACGCATAACGTAATTTAAGGCGACTTCTCCGCCGTGTCCAAACGGTGGATGACCAATATCATGAGCAAGACCTATGGCTTCAATCAAATTTTGCGATGGAATAAATTCATATTCATCACAACCTTCATATTTTCCCCTGAGGTAATCGGCTATTCCACTCCCGATTTGAGCCACTTCGAGTGAATGCGTTAATCGTGTTCGGTAAAAATCACTTTCCCCCAAACCAAGAACTTGAGTTTTACCTTGCAACCGTCTAAAAAAAGCAGAATGAATTATTCGCGCTCTATCTCGCGCATAATTTTCTCTATTCCGATTAAAAACATCACCTTTTCGTTCTTGCCAATTATCCATGCTGAATTTATTCCTAACTGTCAGTTTTCTGGCGTGTATGCCATGTTAAAAATTTATTCTTTACTGTCACGCAATGTGACTGTGCGATTGAACACTAATTTTTCGCTTGTGCTGTCGCTGTCTAAACAGAAATAACCTGTCCGCTCAAATTGATAACGATGTTCTAAAGTTGCCTCTTTTAAACTCGCTTCAACACGGCACGAATTTAAAATTTGTAACGAATTTGGATTGACGACATCCAAAAAATTTTCTTCATTGTCGGGTTGTGGCACGGTAAATAATCTATCGTACAAACGAATTTCTGCCGCGTGTGAACTTGCTTCATCAACCCAATGAATGACACCTTTTGCTTTGCGACCTTCGGGATTTTTCCCCAACGTATTTTCGTCGTAACTGCAATGTAATTCGATAATTTCACCGTCTGCATTTTTAATCACTTCGTCGCAACAAATCACATACGAACCACGCAAACGCACTTCTTCGCCAACACTTAAACGTTTGTATTTTGCTGGTGGATTTTCTGAAAAGTCGTCATTTTCAATCAAAATTGTTTTTGAAAATGGCACAATTCGTTTACCAAGTTCTTCGCGTTGCGGATGATTGCTAATTTCTAAATTTTCGATTTTATCTTTAGGATAATTAGTAATCACTACGCGCAAAGGTTCTAAAACTGCCATAGCCCTAAACGCATTCACATTCAAATCTTCACGAATGCAATATTCCAGCACGCCCATTTCAATCCACGAATTTTGTTTGGTAATGCCAATGCGCTCACAAAAATCTTTAATCGATTGTGACGTAAAGCCCGCACGACGCAAACCTGCAATTGTCGGCATTCTTGGATCGTCCCAGCCAGAAACGTGTTTTTCAGTGACGAGTTGATTCAATTTTCGTTTGCTGACAATGGTATATTCGAGTTGTAAACGAGCAAATTCAATTTGTTGTGGGTGACAAGGTGTTTGCAATTGCTCCAAAACCCAATCATAAA
Source organism: uncultured Pseudomonadota bacterium (assembly GCA_903877065.1). Taxonomy (GTDB): domain Bacteria; phylum Pseudomonadota; class Gammaproteobacteria; order Methylococcales; family Methylomonadaceae; genus UBA10906. The sequence goes on along the minus strand of CAIRCR010000230.1, from coordinate 2,705 downwards.
GCGGACGATGATCGGCAAATTCTAACGTGCAAAGTGAATGTGTAATATTTTCGATAGCATCAGAAATACAATGCGTGTAATCGTACATCGGGTAAATACACCACGCATCGCCCGTGCGTTGATGATGCACACTGCGAATGCGGTAAATTGCAGGATCACGCATATTCATATTCGGTGAAGCCATATCAATTTTGGCTCGCAACACATATTGACCATCCGCAAATTCCCCCGCTCGCATTCGCGCAAACAAATCCAAGTTTTCAGTAATCGAGCGATTGCGGTCAGGACTTTCTTTGCCTGCTTGCGTCAATGTGCCGCGATAAAGACGAATATCTTCTGCTGACAAACTGTCCACATAAGCAAGCCCTTTTTGAATCAATTCGACAGCATATTGGTAAAGCTGTTCAAAATAATCCGACGCATGACGTAATTCTGTCCATTCAAACCCCAACCAAGCCACGTCACGTTTGATTGATTCCATATATTCAATGCTTTCTTTTTCGGGATTTGTGTCGTCAAAACGCAAATTACAAGTGCCGTTATTTTCCAGCGCAGTTCCAAAATTTAAACAAATTGATTTTGCGTGACCAATGTGTAAATAGCCATTCGGTTCGGGTGGAAAACGAGTTGCAACGTTGCTGTTATTTTTGTTTGTACTTAAATCATTTGAGATGATTTGGCGAATAAAATGTGTAGGAGATGTCGTTTGTGGTATTTGCATAGTATTTAAAATTAAAGATAAAAAGTTAAAGGCATGGTAAATGAAACATAAAGGTCTAACAACTAAGAAGGCAGAAAACGTGCCGTTAGTGTTAAAAAACTGTTGTGATGGCAAATAATCTTAATTAACCACCCAAACGTAACTATCAAACGTATAACGCTTTACAAAAATTGATTGTTTTAGTTTGAAGAACACGGAAAATGATGGTTCGTGCTGTTAATTTTTAGAATCATCGTGATTAAAAATAAAATCGGGTAAATTTTGGCCAACTATTTAGCGAGTTTGGAAATGAATAATAAGCAATTTGCAAGTCAGAAAAACATAAAACGAGTAGGTTTGTCATGATTCATTATTGGCGAGCGATGACGGGCATTGTCGGGCGTGAATTGAGCCGATTTATAACGCAACGTGAACGATTTATTTCGGCGTTGGTGCGTCCATTGATATGGTTGTTTGTGTTCGCGGCAGGATTTCGGGCGGCGTTGGGATTGGCGATTACACCGCCTTATGAAACGTATATTTTGTATGAGGTTTATATTACGCCTGGCTTGATTGGCATGATTCAACTGTTCAATGGAATGCAAAGCTCGTTGTCTATGGTTTATGACCGCGAAATAGGAAGTATGCGAATTTTACTTGTCAGTCCTTTGCCGCGTTGGTTTTTGTTGTTGAGTAAATTATTGGCTGGCACTGGCGTTTCGATTTTGCAGGCGTATATTTTTCTGGCGATTGCATGGGGATATGATATTCGTGCGCCGTTGGAAGGTTATGCGTGGGTAATTTTTGCGCTCATTTTATCTGGGTTGATGCTTGGTGCATTAGGTTTGCTGTTGTCGTCATTTATTAAACAGCTCGAAAATTTTGCGGGAGTGATGAATTTTGTTATTTTTCCGTTATTTTTTATGTCTACGGCGTTGTACCCGTTGTGGAAAATGAAAGAGTCGAGTGAAGTGTTATATTTATTGGCGCAATACAATCCATTTTCACAAGCAGTTGAACTGATACGTTTCGCGCTATACGGGCAATTTAATGCGTTTGCCTTTGTTTATACAGCAGGGGCATTTGTGGTATTTATGGCTGCGGCGATTTTTGGTTATAATCCATCGAAAGGAATGATGACGCGCAAGGGTTAATCCAGGTAAAATGCCGCCACGCTCAAACGAGCGGTTTGAAATAATAACAATCAAAAATAAAAAAGTGAGGATGCGATGAGTGAAGAAAAAGTAAATGAAGCAGTTGAAAAACCGACAACTGAAACACCTGCCCCAGAAGTAGAAAAAGTAGAAGCACCAGTGACAGAACCTAAGGTCAATCCAATCGCTTCTGTCATGCAGATGAAAGAAAATAATCCGAAAGTGTTTTACGGGATTGTAGCTGGTATTGTTGGTGTGGTATTGATGTTGGTAATGCTCAGTGGTGCCGAAGAAACCTTACCGAGTTCAGCACCTAAAAATTTAGCGTCAGGGCAAAAATATACATTGAGAAGTCCAAATGCTGCGGCAGAAGATGGTGAGAAGGCGATTATTCGTTTGGTAGCTACACCAGGCGCGATTGCAGCTTTTGATGATGATGAAAACAAAACAGAAGAGTGCCGAAAATTCTCCGAAGGCACCCATGTTACAGTGTTAGACAAGCAAGATGCTTATGGAAAAAAAGATGTATTTGCAAAAGTTCAAATTGACGAAGAAGTCTGTAACGGAACGATTGGTTGGGTTTTAGCGGTTAATCTTTAAGTGTAAAAATAAAAGTAATTGACTAAAGAGTAAAAAATATTTATTATATAAGTATGGTTTCAATAATGAAACGCGGGAATAGCTCAGTGGTAGAGCACAACCTTGCCAAGGTTGGGGTCGCGAGTTCGAATCTCGTTTCCCGCTCCAAGTTTTAAAGCCGCGAATTTCGCGGCTTTTTTGTTGTTGTGGCTGCGTAGCAAATCGGTTATGCAGTGGCCTGCAAAGCCATCTAGAGCGGTTCGACTCCGCTC
>CAIRCR010000229.1 GCA_903877065.1 uncultured Pseudomonadota bacterium | reverse complement strand
GCGATGTGTGAGGCATTAGATGTGAATCGAAGCGGTTATTACGCGCATAAAAACTCACAGCTAACTTCTCATCAAAATGAAGATGAACGCTTGAGCGTGTTGATTATCAAATGAACACACCAAAGCCAAAATTGCCAAAAATAGTAGAAAGCGAACGCACTTCCATTGGTGGACGTGTTGCTGGAGCTATTGGCGTGGCAAAGCCAGCGAATTGATGAGCTTGAGCAAGAAATTCTGAAATTAAAAAACGAAACACTAAAGCCCATTATCTCTGCCATCCAAATGGACAAACAGGGTGAAGTTGAAAGCTGGTGGGAAGGTATTGAAAAAGGGCGCATTGAAGGAATTTTAGAAGGTGAAGAAGCTGGAAAATTAAAAGAAAAGTTGACCATCGCCCGAAATTTACTTTCAACAGGCATCGATATTGAAACTATTGCAATGGCGACAGGTCCAACAAAGCAAGACATTACGCAGTTACGCAACAACGAACTAATTAAAACTATCCCATGAATGAAATTTTAAACACGTTAACCACGCTCCGAGATTATATGCGGTGGGCTTCAAGCCGTTTTACTGCCAAAAAGCTGTCTTTTGGACAAGGCACAACAACTGCTTTAGATGAAGCTGTCGCGCTCATTTTGTACGCAGTGAATCAGCCCTATCATTTATCAGCAGATTTTTTTGATTGCGTTTTGACACATGAAGAACGTAAAACCGCTTTTGATTTAATCGAACGCCGTATTAACGAACGTATTCCTGCCGCATATTTAACGAATGAATCAATTTTTGCAGGTTTGCCTTTTTACGTTGATGAGCGAGTTTTAATCCCACGTTCACCCGTTGCAGAATTGATTGAACAGCGTTTTGAATCGTGGATTGAAGAAGAAAGTGTCGAGCATATTTTAGATTTATGTACAGGTAGCGCGTGTATTGCGATTGCTTGTGCGTATGCGTTCCCGAATGCTATGGTTGATGCCGTCGATTTATCGCCCGAAGCCTTAGAAGTTGCAGAAATCAATATTGAAAAACATCAATTGACGGAATCAGTCACGACTTATTATTCCGACCTGTTCAACAAATTACCAGCGACAAAATACGACATCATTATCAGTAACCCGCCGTATGTGTGTTTGAGTGAATGGGAAAATTTGCCGCCAGAATTTCACGCTGAACCTGATATGGCGTTCAAAGGTGGCACGTCGGGGTTAAATTTAGTATTACAGATTTTAAACAACGCAAAAACGTATTTAAGTGACCACGGTATTTTGGTTGTGGAAGTTGGCAGCAGTTCGGAAACGTTGCAAAATTTATTGCCAGACGTGCCGTTTTATTGGCTCAATTTTGAACGTGGAGGGGATGGTGTTTTTTTACTGACGGCTGACCAAATCATTCATTATCATGAAATCATCAATAAACAATGTCAGATTTTGGTAGCTTAACGATAAACTTCTATTTTTTGAGCAAGGATAAAATCAGATTTTCCCTGCAAAATAAGATGGTTCTTATTTTCAGTCAGAGAGCTATTGAGTGCGCAATAACCGCCCGAAAGCTAACATTGAAGTAAAACCGTAAGATTGTTATAGTAGCTAAGTTTTAATCGAATTTGAAAATCGCCACAGCTCTGAAAAAAAGCAACACTAGGCGATGATTGAAATAGCGACTTTGAGACGCTTTAAAGCTCAAACTGAATTCGGGTTTTACGTTCGACCCAAGACGAACGTTTTCAAACGCCTGCCTGACCTTTCGCCAGACTAATCACCTTAAACGCCTATCTACCCGCAAAAAACCTCGTTTTCTCTTTAATTACAATTAGAGCGACACACAAGCCGCCTAGATAACAACCCGCGATTCAAGCTGTTTTTAGTCCATGCGCCAATGCAGCGCAGGTCACTACAAGGATAAATTTACATGAAAAGAATGCTAATCAATGCCACGCAGGCGGAAGAATTGCGTGTTGCATTAGTTGATGGTTACAAACTTTACGATTTCGATATTGAAACACCTTCTCAAGAACAAAAAAAATCAAACATTTACAAGGGAATTATCACTCACGTTGAAGCCAGTTTAGAAGCTGCTTTTGTTAATTACGGTGCAGAAAAACATGGCTTTTTGCCATTCAAAGAAATCGCGCCACTCTATCGCCGTCCAGTCGCTGATACCGTGTTATACGAGGGCAAAGCTGCACCTCGCAGACAAGCCGTAAAAGATTTAATTCGCGTAGGTCAAGAAGTTATTGTTCAAATCGAAAAAGAAGAACGCGGCAACAAAGGTGCAGCGTTAACAACTTACATTAGTTTAGCAGGAACGTATTTGGTGTTAATGCCAAACAATCCCAAAGCGGGCGGCATTTCACGCCGCATTGAAGGCGAAACCCGAAACGAATTGCGTGACGCAATGCACGCTTTAGAAATTCCTGAAAACATGGGGTTAATTGTCCGAACGGCGGGATGTGGAAAAAATGTCGAGGAATTGCAGTGGGACTTAAATTATTTATTGCAATTATGGGATGCCATTGACCGTTCGGCGGCACAACAAGCCGCGCCATTTCTCGTATTCCAAGAAAGTAACGTCATTATTCGAGCATTACGCGATCATCTACGAAATAATATTGATGAAATTCTTATCGACGATCCCGAAGCATTTCAACTGGTTAAAAGTTTTTTAAAGCAAGTTATTCCCGATTTTTTATCGAAAATCAAACTTTACAAAGACCCCATTCCACTTTTCAACAAATATCACATCGAATCTCAAATTGAAATTGCTTATAACCGTGAAGTATCGCTGCCTTCAGGGGGTTCAATTGTCATTGATCACACCGAAGCCTTAACGTCTATCGACATTAACTCGGCGCGTGCAACAAAAGGGAGCGATATTGAAGAAACGGCATTCAATACCAATTTAGAAGCCACTGAAGAAATCGCTCGACAATTACGTTTGCGAGATTTAGGTGGCTTATTTGTGATTGATTACATTGATATGTCGTCGATAAAACATCAACGACAAGTCGAAACTCATTTGCGTGAAGCAATAAAAATTGATCGGGCGCGAATTCAAACGGGGCGAATTTCACGTTTTGGTTTGTTGGAAATGTCACGACAACGAATGCGTCCTTCACTTGGCGACACGAGTCAGCTCACTTGTCCACGTTGTAAAGGTCAAGGCATGATTCGCAATGTTGAATCAGTTGCACTGTCTGTGTTGCGAATTATCGAAGAAGATGCCATGAAAAAAGGTGTGGAAAAAATTATCGCGCATCTATCAATTGAATGCGCAGCTTTTTTATTGAATGAAAAGCGGAGCGTGATTGAACGTATCGAAAATCGTTTGAAAGTTGCCATTGTCGTTTTACCTAGCAGACATTTAGAAACCCCCGCTTACGATATTGAACTTATTAGAGAACGTGATTATCACGAAGAAAAAAGCAGTTATTCACAAATTAAAGCTGAAAGTATCAGTATTCCTGAATTTGCCCAGCACGTTAAGCATCAAGCAAATACGGCAAAACCTGCAACCGTAACCGAATTTTTACATGATTCGCCTGCGCCAATGCAAAACAAAAATGAAGCCGCTATTTTGATTAAGCGGTTTTGGCAAAGGCTGATAAAGTCGTCGTCACTAAATGGCGATGAACTTGCACCAGAAGATGAATATTTAGTCGAAGATACAACAAAAAGCGATGATGTAAATGGTGCGGCGGTGACAGCAGAAACGACACGAAATCCCAAAAGTCGTAATAATCGTCGCAATAAAAATCAACGAAATCAGAATCGTAATGCTCGGTCGCGTGTTACTGAAGTTGTGAACGAAGATGAGCAAACTGATCATGTTGCCATTGAGGTTGTTCATAATGAAAACATCGCGGTTGATAGCCTCCTAGAAACTGTTGATGGTGAAACACTGCCACGCAAAAACGGTCAACGCAATAATTTACGACGTGGACCAAATCGTCGTAAACCACGCAATCCAGATTATAAAAAACCTGTAAATCTTGAAATTCATGAAATGAAATCAAATCCAATTGATCATCAAGAATCACCTTCACATTTTGTTTTTGAATCACATTCAAGTCCAAGCTATTCGAGTACCTATTTAGATTCAGACAGCACAGCAGATTCAGACTAAATATAAATTTTAATCTGCAAATAAAAATCAATGGATAAATAACCACTGCATTTTTTGTAAGCACGGGCAAGTTGATGTGTAAATTAAGAGATATAAATAATTGATTTTAAATAGACCAATTTTTAAATATTTTAATTTTTACATCAACACCATAAAGAATAGAGATTAAAGCGCGTGCTATTTCGCTCAATGACGCTGTAAATTGGTGTAAAAATTTGGTAACTACTCAGCCCATAAAAAATCAGCTATTCTAACAACATGAAAAATCTAAAACGCCCAGATCAGTCAGAGTTAGATGCGATGAGTCATGCAGAATTGTGTGGACTTATTATGCGGCTATTTGATGTGCAGGAAGATTTAGAAAGTCGATTAGCAAAGGTTGAAAAAAACAGCAAAAATTCAAGCAAGCCACCTTCTTCGGATGGATTGAAAAAAGGCGCAGCAGAACCGCGTCAGATAGGTGAAAAACCAACAGGCGGTCAAAAAGGTCACAAAGGTGTGACCCGAATGATGGTTGAAAATCCTGATGTCGTTGAAGCACTCTACCCGATTGCAGACGTTTGTGAATGCGGCTGCACACTCGATAAAGAATCTGCGCAAATCAAGGAACGTCGTCAACAAATCGAAATTCCGCAGCCGATTACCATCACAACCGAATATCGGAAAATGGAAGTTCGATGCCAATGTGGGCTTGTTCATGCAGGCGAATTCCCTTTGAATGTCACTCGGAATGTCAGTTTTGGCGCACGCTTAAAATCCTATTGTGTTGGTTTGACACACGGACATTTTGTAGCGTTAGAAAGGGTTTGTGAAATTGTGAACGACCAATATGGTGTCAAACCCTCTGGTGGTTCGGTGCAAAACTGGACTATCCAAGCCGCTAACAATTTAGCAGCAGACTATGTCGTAAATCAGCAAGCAATAATTCAAGCGAAATCCGCACATTTTGATGAAAGTGGTCTGCGTCGCGATGGAAAAACGGAATGGTTACATGTGGCGACGACTCAAACGCACGTCCACTATAGCGTTCATAAATCACGTGGTTATTTAGCGATGGATGCAGCTGGGATTTTGCCGACAACAAAGGGATTGCGATTCACGATCATTGGCAATCCTACTGGAAATATACCGATTGTGAACATGCCTTGTGCAATGCACACCATTTGCGTGAGTTGCGTTATTGTGAACAATTGACGGGTGAAAGCTGGGCGATTGACTTGCGTAAGTTATTGGTCGAAGGCAAAGAAAAGGTTGCTGAAGCTAAAGCTGAAGGTAAAACAAGCCTTTGAGCAAACCGTCGTGAATGATTTATTGCATCGTTACGCTGAGTTTGTGAATTTTGGTTTGAAATCTTTTCCAGTTCAGTCGCATGAAAAAGGTAAAAAAGGACGACAAAAGCAACATGAAGCCACCAATTTATTGGTGCGGCTGCGTGATTTCAAAACCGAAGTCTGGCGATTTATCACAGATTGGCATGTACCATTTGATAATAATCAAGCTGAACGAATGGTTCGACCTGTAAAGGTCAAAATCAAAGTGATTGGTGGATTTCGACCTGTCGGTGGCTCGGAGGCTTTTTGTGTCATTCGTTCTATCTGGGAAACCAACAAACTCAACAGCGTCAATCCATTTGATACTTTACGGTGTGTTTTTGCAGGCTGAGTAGTCAAAAACCTCCAGCATAGCTGGAGGCTTGAAAAACATGAACCGCTCAAAGCGGGTTAAAAATGTGAGCCACCAAAAAGGTGGCAATTAAAACAAGTTCATTTGTTCAATTCGTTTATCTTCGTGTTCTTGG
>CAIRCR010000228.1 GCA_903877065.1 uncultured Pseudomonadota bacterium | reverse complement strand
TTCCTTCCGCTAACATCGTAGCGATGGCACAGAAAATTTCTGCAAATAACACTAAATTGTTAGCAGACAAAAATAAAGTCACGGCGAAAGTTCAAAAACCTGTAGCAAAAGCAGTAACGGTTGCGATAATTAGTAAAAACGCACAGCACAGCAAAAAAGCTAAAACAGATAGCTAATTGATTTGTCATAGGGCGGGATAAAATCCGCCCTTAGTTTCAAAACGCATTCGTGATCCATTGCAATTCACCATTTCCCAAAATCCCAACTACATCAAAACGCATTCTGGGCATTTCGCCTTTCAGCGTATTCAAATAAAATTCCGTTGTTGCACTAATTTTTGCTTGCTTGCTGTAATTCACACTTTCTAACGCACTGCCAAATTTTGCATTTTTACGAAAGCGAACTTCCACAATAACTAGGATTTCGCCATCTTTCATAATTAAATCCAATTCACCATAAGTGCAACGAAAGTTACGCTCTACCAGCGTTAAACCTTGTGCAATTAAAAAATCACAAGCTTGTTGCTCCGATTTTTCACCGCGTATTAAATGTGCAGCTTTGGGCTTAGTTTGAGTAGTCACAAAAAATCTCCAAAAACACAATGGCTCTAATTGAGAACTTGACACTTTATCGGACACAAAAAAACCGCCGATTCTTGCGAAACGGCGGCTTTCTTAATTTTCCAAGATTTAGACTAAAGTAACGTCTTCAGCTTGTGGACCTTTTTGACCTTGTGTCACTGTGAATTGGACTTTTTGTCCTTCATCTAATGATTTGAAGCCTGATCCAGAAATGTTACGGAAATGGACAAATACATCTGGACCACTTTCTTGTTGAATGAAACCGAAACCTTTTTCAGCGTTAAACCACTTAACTGTACCTGTTGCCATTGTTGTAGCCTTTTAAAAAATTTTTGAAACCCTTGCGGGGGGTGGAGCTGTGAAATTAAAGATTACTTCATGTATTAAACAGGACGAGCGATATAGCAAAACTTCGTAAAGATAAGCATAACGGTAAATCTATTTCGAGCTGGTTAGGATTTTATAGAGCCAACCTGTTAAAGTCAACGATTTCATGCCGATACACTACTCCCAGCAACCAGTCCCTTTTTCTGATGCTTTAACGCCCGTAGAATCTAATGTTAAATAACCACAATCATCACCTGCTTGCGTTCCAGAAGGCACTGCTTTTAACGTATAGGCACTTGCTGTCAATGTTGGAATACTCAGCGTGTAAGTTTTCGTCCCACTTTCGTCAGTTGGAACTTGGTCAGAAAAAATTGAGGTTTGCCCTGTTGCAGCTGTACCAACTGCTGCACCTGTGTAATCGTTATTATTCTCCACGCGCCACTGCTCCATTGCCGTTGCAAACGACACCAATGCCCCTTGCGCCTCAACACGTTTCGATTTTTGAATATGACTCATATAACTCGGATAACCAATGCTACTCAAAATACCTATAATCGCCACCGTAATCATCAATTCAATCAGGGTAAAACCAGTTTGTGTTGCTTTCATGCTTTTCACTCCAAGCGTTATGTTTTATTTCAAATCGTCGGTCACTTCACTGAGTAATTCCGCCACGCGCATTCCAGTATCAAATGAATCATCGTAATAAAAACGCAATTCCGAAATATGCCGTAAACGCATTCGTTTCGCTAAAGCGTGGCGAATTATCGGCGACAACTCATTCATTGCTTTTGTACTCGCTTTTTTACCAGCGACATCCGCATTCAAAACAGTGATATAAATTTTCGCCACCGCCAAATCTTTGGTCACAATCACTTCATTAATCGTCACAAAACCTATTCGAGGGTCGCTAATTTCACGCTGTAAAATTAACGACAACTCTTTTTGCATTTGTGAAGATACTCGCGTGTGTCGAGCAAATTCTCTAGCCATTTACAATTCCCGTTTAACTTCAATGCGTTCAAACACTTCGATTTGATCGCCAGCACGAACGTCGTTGTAGTTTTTCACGCCAATTCCACATTCCATGCCCATTTTGACTTCGCCAATGTCGTCTTTATAACGACGTAACGATTCCAATTGACCTTCGTAAATGACCACGTTTTCACGCAATACACGAATCGGTAAATTACGTTTAACCGAACCTTCAAGCACCATACAACCTGCAATTGCGCCCATTTTCGGTGACGTAAATACTTCACGAACTTGCGCCAAACCAACGATTTGTTCTTTGATTTCAGGCGCAAGCATTCCGCTAATTGATTTTTTAACTTCATCAATGGCTTCATAAATGATGCTGTAATAATGCAAATCAACGCCGCGTTCTTCAATCATACGACGAGATGTCGCGTCAGCTCGCACATTAAAGCCCATCAAAATTGCACCCGAAGCCAATGCCAAATTCACGTCGCCTTCGTTGATGCCGCCCACGCCGCCATAAACAACTTTAACTTCCACTTCTTCGTTTGATAATTCAATTAACGAACTGCGTAACGCTTCCAAACTGCCCTGAACGTCTGTTTTTAAAACTAAATTCAACGACGCGACTTCACCTGATGTCATTTTTGCAAAGACTTCATCGAGTTTTGCGGCGTGCTGTGCGGCGTGACGAGTAAAGCGTTTTCTATCTTCACGATGTTTTGCCAATTCTTTGGCAACGCGATCATTTTGCACAACTAAAAATTCGTCGCCCGCATTCGGAGTGCTGGATAAACCCAAAATTTCTACAGGCTCACAAGGTCCAGCAGTTTTAATTGGCTTTCCCAGTTCATTGAACATGGCTCGAACTCGCCCGTATTCTTGTCCACACAACACCATTTGCCCACTTTCTAATGTGCCGCGTTGCACGAGTATTGTAGCCACCGCACCACGTCCTCGATCTAAACGTGATTCAATGACAATTCCAGATGCAGCACCTTGAACGGGGGCTTTCAATTCTAAAATTTCAGTTTGAACAATTAAGGATTCGATTAAGTCATCTACGCCTTCCCCCGTTTTGGCTGAAATTTTTAAGAACTGTACATCACCGCCCCATTCTTCGGCGAGTACGTCTATTACTGACAATTCTTGCATGACTTTGTCAGGATTTGCGCCAGGTTTATCCATTTTATTCATGGCGATAATAATCGGTACATTCGCAGCTCTGGCGTGTTCAACCGCTTCTTTTGTTTGTGGCATAACGCCATCATCGGCAGCAACAACAATAATCACCACGTCAGTGACTTCTGCGCCACGCGCACGCATCGCGGTAAATGCCGCGTGACCTGGTGTGTCTAAAAACGTAACTGAACCATGATCGGTTTTGACTTGATACGCGCCAATATGTTGCGTAATACCACCCGCTTCACCTGCCGCCACGCGAGTTTTACGAATGTAATCAAGTAACGTTGTTTTACCGTGATCGACGTGTCCCATGATGGTGACAATCGGCGCACGCGGTAATTCAGGATGATTTTCAGATTCTGTGACTTCGGCAAGCATTTCTTTTTCAAAATCGTCATCACTTTGCATGATGGGCGTGTGTCCCATATCTTCAACCAAAATCGCCGCTGTATCTTGATCGATGCTTTGGTTAATAGTTGCCATAATGCCGAGTTTCATTAAATGCTTAATCACCATCGCGGCTTTCACATTCATTTTGTTTGCCAATTCAGAAACAATCATCATCTCAGGAATTGTCACTTCATAAACAATTGGCGCAACGGGCATTTCAAATTGATGTTTTCCGTCATTTTGTGGAATAACACGCGGCGACAATTGCTTTCCGCCTTTTTTCTTGCTGTTACGTTTTGTTTCTTTTGAATAAGCTGAACCATTCCCAGCCGCTGTTTTAGCAGGTCGGCGAGTACGATTTTCCTCTTGAGTTTTTGCAGGTGCCTGGGGTGGATTTACGCTGCTATGTGACGATTTTGCAGAGGCTTGCCCTTGCGGACGAGATTGACCTTGACCCTGTGGACGAGCTTGACCCTGCCCTTGTGGTCTATTTTGTCCTTGTGGTTTGTTTTCACCCTGCCCTTGTGGTCTGCTTTGTCCTTGTGGTTTGTTTTCACCCTGCCCTTGCGGTCTGCTTTGCACTTGTAGTTTGTTTTCGCCTTGCCCTTGTGGTCTGTTTTGTCCTTGCGGTTTGTTTTCGCCTTGACCTTGTGGTCTGCCTTGTCCTTGCGGTTTAGGTTGTCCTTGACCTTGTGGTTTAGCGTGCTGTTTTGCAGCATTTGCAGCGGATTGTAATTTTGCAGCGGCTTGTTGACGCACTTTGTCAGCGTTACGGTTAATCGATTCTTCTAAACGCTGATCTTTTTCTAGTTGACTTTTACGCGCTGCTTCCAATTCTTGTGCGTTTATCGTTTCGGGTGACAATTCAAAATCAACGTTGCTGACAACTTTAGCGGTCGCTTTTACTTCAACAGGCGGCGTGTTAACTGTTTTTGGTGCTGATGGTGTTTGAGTCGTTGATTTTTCAACATTTACACCGGCAATAACGGGAGCAGTGACAGTTGTTTCAATGTCTTTTGGTTCACGCTTGATATACGTTTTTTGTTTACGCACTTCAACACTGATTGTTTTTGTCGCACTGCCTGGCACACTGACTTGCTTTAACTCACTGACTTTGCGGCGATTTAACACCACACGATTGGGGGCATTTTCATTTTCAGATGTCGCTTTGCCGTGACGTTGCCGTAAATGCGCGAGTAGTTTTGACTGTTCTGCGTCGCTCACCTGTGCGTCGGCTGTCGAAGCCGTTAAACCTGCTTCTTTCAACTGCACCAATAATCGTTCTAATGGAATTTTGACGGTTTCCGCCAACTGTCGTACTGTTTTTACACTCATAATTATTTCTCCTCTAGTCGGTTTCTTACTCAGAAAACCACGGCTCACGAGCCTTCATGATTAGTTTTGCTGCGCGATCTTCATCAACATCTGTGAATTTCAATAAATCATCGACGGCGAGTTCGGCTAAATCATCCATTGTGATAATACCGTCGTTTGCTAACTCATGAGCTAATGCGCTGTCCATGCCTTCCATTGTGAGCAAGGTTTCATCAGGTTGTGCAACTTCAATACCTTCTTCTACGGCGATGGCGCGAATCAATAACGCGTCTTTTGCTCGACTGCGTAACTCTTCGACCAACTCTTCATCAAAACCATCAATTTCTAATAATTCATTTGATGGAACGTAAGCAATTTCTTCAATGGTATTAAAACCGACGTCAACTAAAATCTCAGCAATTTCATCGTCGATACTTAATTGATCTATGAATAAATTTTTAATTTTATTGGCTTCGGCTTCATTTTTTTCTTCAGCTTTCGAGGCATCAATAACGTTCAATTCCCAGCCAGTCAATTGACTCGCTAAACGTACATTTTGCCCACCGCGTCCAATGGCTTGTGACAAGCTCGTGGATGCAACGGCTAAATCCATGCTATGTTTGTCTTCGTCCACAACAATTGATTCAATTTCAGCTGGCGACATGGCGTTAATCACAAATTGGGGGTCACTTGGATGCCAAATAATAATATCGACACGTTCACCTGCGAGTTCGTTTGTCACGGACTGAACTCGTGAACCACGCATTCCAACACACGTTCCAACGGCATCTAAGCGGGGGTCGTTACTTTTGACAGCTAATTTTGCCCGTGAGCCAGGATCACGCGCCGCGCCCATCATTGAAATCATGCCGTCGGCAATTTCTGGCACTTCTAATCGAAAGAGTGCCATTAACAATTCGGAACAATTACGACTGACAAATAATTGAGGTCCCCGACTTTCAAGACGAACTTCTTTCAAATAGCCACGAATACGATCGCCTAAACGCATCGTTTCACGCGGAATCATATCTTCTTTAGCAATGTAGGCTTCAACTTGTCCGCCTAATTCCAAATAAACACTGCCTTTGTCAATACGTTTTACTGTGCCAGTGACTAATTCGCCAACTCGTGCTTTATAGGCTTCGACAATTTTATTACGTTCAGCATCACGCACTTTTTGAATGATGACTTGTTTTGCTGTCTGCGCGGCAATACGTCCAAACTCAACGGATTCAATTTTTTCACGAATTACGTCACCAATTTGCACGTCTGGATTATCAAATTGAGCGACTTCGAGCAAAATTTGACTCATCGGCAATTCAACATCACGATCTAATTCTGAATTTGGTGCCACGACATCCCAGTTGCGATACGTTAAATAGTCACCAGTTTTACGATCGATAGCAACGTTGACTTTAATTTGACCTCCGTAATCTTTGATTGTTGCGGCTTCTAACGCGGCTTCAATTGCTTGAAATACGATTTCTTTTTCAATTTCTTTTTCGTTAGAAAACACATCGACCACTAACAAAATTTCTTTATTTGCCACTACGTCCTCCTTTTTCGCGTAAATAATCGGGAACCAAACGTGCTTTGCTCATGGCCGCAAAGGGAATGGATAAAAACTGCTCATTTTCTTGTAACGTAATCACATCGCCCTCAACTTGAATGATTTTGCCAGTAATTTTTCGCCGACCATTCACAGGTGAAAATAAATGTACCATGACAGTGCTACCCATGAATTTACTGAATTGGCTAATTTTAAAAAAAGGTCGATCGTCACCTGGTGACGATACTTCTAATGAGTAATTGTCCGTAATTGGGTCTTCAACGTCCAGTACGCCGCTGACTTGATGACTCACTTTTGTACAGTCTTCTACCAAAATACCATTCGCATGGTCAATATAAATGCGTAATAAGCCGTGTTTTGGGTGTGGGTTATATTCCACGCCGACACAGTCATAGCCGAGTCCTTCAACCACGGGTTCAATTAACGTGAGCAGATGCTCTGGAGCCTGCTTCATTGTGTCCTCACTTAATTTTTAATCAAAAAAAAAGAGCCAAAGGCTCTTCCACTAACTCGTTTAATTTTCTAGGCATGGAATAAATGACCTATTCAAATCCTAGAAAATAAAAAACCCCAAAAAATGGGGCTTTTAAAAATCTGGTTGCGGGGGCAGGATTCGAACCTACGACCTTCGGGTTATGAGCCCGACGAGCTACCAGACTGCTCCACCCCGCGATTGATGTTGCACAGTATAGAGTGTTAATTGACTTTATACAATCTGTTTCGTAAATTCCGACACTTAGGGAACGTTACTTGCTAATTGAATCTGCCAATCCACTCTGAAAAAATTTGACCAAAATGCTAAACTGACAACCATTAGATACCTTTCAAATTTCCGTAAATTACAACTTAATGCAGCCCACTTTTATCCACCTCAAAATTCACACCGAATATTCGTTAATCGACGGTTTAGTCAAAATAAAACCCCTAGTTAAACGATTATGCGAGTTGAATATGCCCGCAGTTGCTGTGACTGATCACGTCAATTTATTTGGCTTGGTCAAAATGTACAAAACCGCTACATCGCAAGGTATCAAACCGATTGCGGGTGCAGATGTTTTAATTTTCAATCCCGATGAACCCGAAAATCCACATCGTTTAACGCTTCTTGCTAGTAATCACAAAGGTTATGTGACGTTAACTGAATTGGTATCACAAGCCTATCAACATGGGCAATCCAAAGACGGCGTACCCATGCTAAAACGTCAATGGCTTGAACAAAATAATGCGGGACTCATTGCTTTATCAGGCGCGATGCAAGGCGATATTGGCAGAGCTTTAATTACAAACAAAAAAGACGATGCCGACCGTTTGGCTAATTATTGGAAAAACCTATTTCCGAATCGGTTTTATTTGGAATTGCAGCGTGTCGGCAAACCCGACGAGGAA
>CAIRCR010000227.1 GCA_903877065.1 uncultured Pseudomonadota bacterium | reverse complement strand
TAAATTCAGTTTTATCATTTTTTTGTTCTAAGGAGAAAAATAGCATGGCAAAAATCAATAACTTGCGCGTTGGTGAATCATTAGTAGGCGAAGGCAACGAAATCGCTCACATCGATTTAATTATCGGTCCACGCGGCAGCGCAGCTGAAACTGCTTTCGCAACCGCTTTAACAAACAACAAAGATGGTTTTTCAACTTTGTTAGCGGTTGTTGCTCCAAATTTGTTAGTAAAACCTGCAACAATTTTGTTCAACAAAGTAACAATTAAAGGTTCAAAACAAGCGGTTCAAATGTTTGGACCAGCTCAACGTGCTGTTGCTCAAGCTGTTGCAGATTCAGTTGAAGAAGGCATCATTCCAGTTAACGAAGCTGATGACTTATTCATTTCTGTTGGTGTATTTATTCACTGGTTAGCTGAAGACGATGCAAAAATCGAAGAATTCAACTACAAAGCAACTAAAGAAGCTATTGCCCGTGCGGTTTCTGGCACTCCAACAGCAACTGAAGTTTTAGCTGCTAGAAAAGATGCGAAACACCCATTTGCTGCAAACAACGTTTAATTCAATTTAAGTCTTTTGGCTTAACTCGAATTAACAAAAATACCTCAGTTCACTGAGGTATTTTTTGTCTAAAATTTAGCAAAATCAGTTTTTGTAATCTTCCCCGAATGCAACGCGCTAGCTAATAAAACGTGTTTAATTCCACTTGCCTTGAGTTGTTTAATATCCTCAATATCGCGCACACCACCCGCTGCAATAAAATTTTTTTCTGAATGTTTTTGTTTGAAATGTTCTAACAAATCAACATTCACGCCTTGTGAACTTCCCACTCGATTTAGCGTCATAACAATCACATTTTCTGACCACAATTCAATTTGCGTAAAAAGTTTTTTCGCGCCAAGCATTTCACCGTTTGAACCATAATCTAACGACAAGACAAATCGATTTTTAAAATTTGCAAGTTCACAAAGATTATCGGCATTGAAACATTCACTGCCCAAAACAGGAAAATAATTTTGCGGAAATGTTTGTGACTTTTGATAACCCGCATCAATCCAAAACGTAATTTCTGAAAAATCGTTCAACACTTGTCGAATTAAATTTGCGTGATTATCGCCATTTGTAATCGCATCTAAATCAGCGATATAAAACGTATCAAAAGAATGTAAATTTAAAAAACCGTGTAGCACGGAATAAATATCCGAATACGGCGTAAGTATGCTTTTTATCGGTTGATATTGTTCACGTCGCCCTTCTTTAGCATGAACAACAACACCATGTTTTAAATCAATAACGGGGACTAGTTTAATCGTATTCATCACAAAACCATGCCTATCATCCAAATTAACCAACTGAAAAATACTGTTTGTAATTGTCGCCAAACAGACGTAATCGAACATTTGACTATGTTTTATCACTAAAACGTTTTTGAGCTTGGTTATTACCTACATTGAGCGGGTATACTTTCAAATTTATACATTTAATTTTTGTTTAAAATCAATC
>CAIRCR010000226.1 GCA_903877065.1 uncultured Pseudomonadota bacterium | reverse complement strand
CCGCTAGCATCTGAAAAATCTGGCTATGGATCCGCTTTTTATCATGTTGCGATTCCAACTGATTTAATGTCTGAATCGATTAAAAAAGGCGAAGTGAAGACTATTTCTCCACTTGACGTTGCGATGCTTGAAGATATTGGTATTTCAATGGCAAATACTGACAATGCTACCCCAAGCGTAGCGAAAACTCAGAATGGCTACACTAATCCCAGTGTTGGTTTAAAGGGTTTAATTGGCACCATAAAGCAAAATAATGATTTACAAAGTAATTTCGATAATTTGGCAAAAGTGTTTGGAAATAAGTTCATATCCTCTTCAGCTGTTAATTTACCAGATTTTTTAACGCAACTTGCGGCGAATATTGAAAATAATACGTCTATTCATAGTGCAGTGGGGTCGTTGATTTCGCTTTCGGCTTAGTCGATATGAAAAAAGCGCCTTTTTGAGGGGCGCGTATTGTTTTAGCGAAAGGTTTTTATAATGTCGGTAGCAGATAATTTGCCACTGTTTTTACTAACCCAATTTCACCCGTGTAATCAAGAAAAACCCATTGACCATTTGCATTGAACTCAAGGAAAACAAGATAATCTTTATTGGTCATTAAATCTAAACGTCCCCAATCAACTTTTAAATCTTTTGCAAAGTTTGCAATTGCTGATGTTTGCTCGGGCGTCAAATCAAACATAAACCATTCTTGCACGGTCATTTCAAAATCTTGTTCTTTTCGCCAGTCCAAGCCTTTTAAATTGGCACGACTTCGAGAAAACGCAAATTGTTTATCGTCACATAAAAATACGGTAATATCAGCGTCACTGTTGATTTTTTCTTGTAAATACCAAGGAAAATCAGGATGAAGCGTTTCAGTTTTTACTTCGGTGGTAAACAATGCTTTGTTAGTTGTAGTGAGTCCAGACGTTAATGATTTTGCGACAACTTCTTTACCAGCCAATTTATCAACACCAGCAAGTTGAAAGCTAATAAGCGTTTGAGGTATTTGAAAATAATTCGCAGCTAAATTCAAAATATTCATTTTGCCCATGTGATTATGAAAATCGGGCGGATTGCCTTTGACTAATCCACGAATTCGACACCAATGGTAAAGTTCACGAAAGATGTATTTCGCTTCTTCAACAATGAACGGTTCTTCATCCATTAGATAAGAATTAAATGCTTTCCACCAAAATGCACTTGTGACCGTATTTGAATTGATGCTGTGTCCCGCAGGATTGGAAATTTCCCAATAATCTGGGGTAAATTCTAAATGATATTCTTTGCAAAGGTTGTAATTGAATCGAAAGGTTCTATGACCCAACTCTTGAATAAGACGGTCGCTAGTGCCATCCAGCGAACCTGTGAATAGTAATAGCACTAGCAATCCTCTTATATTTAGATACTTAAATTATTATGACTTAATCAATATCAGAATCAAATGGTCTGCCACCACCATCGAAAGTTTGTGTGCCATTAACTGTCATATAAACTGGTGTATCATTTAAAGATACAACAGTTTGTTGGTCATGACTGTATTTTGTTTGAATTTCATCAATTGTGATTGCCATTGGTTCAGAAGCAATCAACATAGGGGTAATTAAAGCGGCGAGTGTAATCATGATAATTTCCTTTAAAAAGTGATATGATTCTTGCTAAGTTTATCCATCAATAATTTTGATAGGATGCCGATGATTATAGAATGTCGGCATTTTGTTTTACATCAACCCTCATTGGGTATTTAACCCGCAGGACTGTAGATAGATGCTTTTACACGATAATATTCGTTTATTTAGACAAGCTAAAAATTGGACGCAAGAAGATATTGCATGTCGACTCAATATGTCACCAAACGGTTATGGTGGAATTGAGCGAGGTGAAACGGATGTGAATTTATCTAGACTAGCGCAAATTGCAGATTTATTTGAAATTCAATTATCAGAATTATTTGGTTTCGACGGAAAAAATACGCTTAATTTTGGTGCTTACAATAGTGGAACGCAAACACACAATAATCAAAATAACTGCACGATTGGTGCGTGTACACCTGAATATGTAGAACTCAAAATTGAATTTGAAAAACAACAAGTTCTCGTTGAACAACAAAATAAGCAAATAGAATTATTAAATGAGGTGATTGCGTTAATGAAATCGAATAATTCTGAAAAGTGAGTCCATTATGTGTTTAGCCATCCCCGCAAAAATTGTTCGAATCACCATGACCGATGATGAGTTACTTCGCACGGGTGTCGTGGATTTTTCTGGTGTTCAAAAAGAAATCAGTTTGGCGTATGTGCCCGAGGCAGTGCAGGGTGATTATGTGATTGTTCATGCGGGATTTGCTATTTCGCTACTTGATGAATCAGAGGCACTGGAGAGTTTACAAGCCTTTGATGATTTAGCGGCCTTTGAAGCAACTTTATGAATTACACGACAGCGTTTCGCAATCCGCAACTTGCACAAAAATGGATCAATGCGATCAAAACGCTAGTGACGCAACATTGGCACATTATGGAAGTGTGCGGTGGTCAAACCCATAGTATCATTAAATATGGCATTGATCAACTGCTTGCAAATGAAATTACGTTGATTCATGGTCCGGGATGCCCCGTTTGCGTGACGCCACTCGAATATATAGATAAAGCACTCACGATTGCGGCGCAGCCGAATGTTATTTTTTGCTCATTTGGCGATATGCTCCGCGTGCCAAGTTCTCAGCAAGATTTACTGAGTTTAAAAGCACAAGGCGCCGATATTCGCGTGGTTTATTCGCCACTTGATGCACTGACTATCGCGCAAAATAATCCAACAAAAGAAGTTGTTTTCTTCGGTGTCGGTTTTGAAACTACCGCGCCAATTACAGCGCTTTGCGCCTATCAAGCAAAACTGCGCAAACTCACTAATTTTTCCCTTCTTATTTGTCAT
>CAIRCR010000225.1 GCA_903877065.1 uncultured Pseudomonadota bacterium | reverse complement strand
GTCGCTACTTGATTACTGGTTTGTGTGTTATAAATATTTGCACTAACAGCGGTAGAAGATATATTAAATGACATGGTGAACCTCGCCTTTTAGGCAGTTAAATCGAAGAGGGTAGAACTAATTTTATAGACGATAACTCGCCTTGGCTAATATATCGGATTCTACTCGAATTACTTTAAAAATAAAGCAACTTGCTTCACACTTCACTCGCTTACTTTCAAAACGAACTTCAAGGATTGCTATGTTAACAACTTATCTCAACCACGTTTCAGAACGCGCCAATGAAGGCGTAGTGCCAAAACCATTAGACGCATCTCAAACTGTTGAACTAATCAAATTATTTCAAAATCCACCCAACGATCAAATCGATTTTATTTTAGATTTGCTCACAAACCGTATTCCTGCTGGTGTTGACGAAGCCGCTTATGTAAAAGCAGGGTTTTTAGCTGCAATAGCAAAAGGTGAAAATACCTCACCGATTTTAACCGCAGAACGTGCGACCGAATTACTCGGAACAATGCTTGGCGGCTACAACATCGCGCCATTGATTGACTTACTCGATAATGAAAACAAAACAATTTGTGCGCTTGCGGCAAAAGGTTTGTCGCACACGCTGTTAATTTTCGATGCGTTTCACGACGTTCAAGCGAAAGCTGATGCAGGCAATGAATTTGCCAAACAAGTGATGCAATCATGGGCAAATGCTGAATGGTTCACAGCAAAACACGCAACACCTGAAAAGTTAACCGTCACGGTTTTTAAAGTGACGGGTGAAACAAATACCGACGACTTGTCACCCGCGCCCGATGCGTGGTCTCGTCCCGATATTCCTTTGCACGCCAAAGCAATGTTAAAAATTCCACGCGACGGCATCACAAACGCTCAAGCTCAAATTGCAGAATTGAAATCAAAAGGTTTCCCCGTCGCTTACGTTGGCGATGTCGTTGGCACAGGTTCGTCACGCAAATCTGCAACAAATTCTGTTTTATGGTTTATGGGTAACGACATTCCGTATATTCCTAACAAACGTGAAGGCGGTGTGTGTATTGGCGGAAAAATTGCGCCCATCTTTTTCAACACAATGGAAGATTCTGGCGCGTTGCCGTTTGAATGCGACGTAAGCCAATTGAATATGGGTGACGTGATTGATATTTTTCCGTATCAAGGCGAAGTCAAACGCCACGACAGTGACGAAATTGTTTGTAAATTTGAACTCAAAACCGATGTTTTATTAGATGAAGTTCGTGCTGGCGGACGGATTCCATTAATTATCGGACGTGGTTTAACCGACAGATCACGAATCGCATTAGGTTTAAAACCATCAACTGTTTTCAAACGACCTATCGACGAAAAAGACAGTGGCAAAGGTTTCACACTGGCACAAAAAATCGTCGGTAAAGCGTGTGGTGTAATCGGCGTGCGTCCGAATACTTATTGCGAGCCGTACATGACAACAGTGGGTTCACAAGACACGACAGGACCTATGACACGCGACGAATTGAAAGATTTGGCGTGTTTGGGATTTTCGGCAGATTTGGTGATGCAATCGTTTTGCCACACAGCGGCTTATCCGAAACCGATTGATATTACGATGCAAAACACGTTGCCCGATTTCATTATGAATCGTGGCGGTGTGTCGTTACGCGCAGGCGATGGCATCATTCATTCGTGGCTGAATCGAATGTTGTTGCCTGACACCGTTGGCACGGGGGGCGATTCACACACCCGTTTTCCGATTGGGATTTCGTTTCCAGCGGGTTCGGGATTAGTCGCGTTTGCAGCGGCAACAGGCGTGATGCCACTTGATATGCCCGAATCGGTTTTGGTGCGTTTTACGGGCGAGATGCAACCTGGAATTACCTTGCGTGACTTGGTCAATGCCATTCCTTACGCAGCGATTCAAAAAGGACTTTTAACCGTTGATAAAAAAGGCAAAAAGAACGTTTTTTCAGGTCGTATTTTAGAAATCGAAGGCTTACCAAATCTGAAAGTTGAACAAGCATTTGAATTGTCCGATGCGTCCGCAGAACGTAGCGCGGCAGGTTGCATTGTGCGTTTAAATGAAGCTCCGATTCGTGAATACTTGAATTCCAATATCACGCTGTTGAATTGGATGATTAAAGAAGGTTATGGCGACGTACGAACAATTGAACGCCGTATTTCAAAAATGCAAAATTGGCTTGAAAATTCCGTGCTGCTTGCACCAGACGCTGATGCAGAATACTTTGAAATTCTCGACATCAATATGAGTGAAATCACTGAACCGTTGCTCGCGTGTCCCAATGATCCTGACGATATTAAAAAATTGTCGGACGTAGCGGGAACGCACATTGACGAAGTATTTTTAGGCTCGTGTATGACAAATATTGGGCATTTTCGCGCAGCGGGAAATTTACTCAAGCAACAAAAAGGTGATTTACCGAGCAAATTATGGATTGCACCGCCAACAAAAATGGATGCCTCGCAACTTACCAAAGAAGGTTATTACGACACATTTGAAAAATCTGGCGCACGTTTAGAAATGCCGGGTTGTTCGCTTTGCATGGGAAATCAGGCGCGAGTAAAAGAAGGTGCAACCGTTGTGTCAACGTCCACACGAAACTTTCCTAATCGTTTGGGGGATAATACAAATGTGTTTTTATCGTCGGCAGAATTAGCCGCTGTGTGTTCAATTTTGGGTAAAATTCCAACGGTGAGCGAATATATGCGTTACACCGCAAAAATTAACGATAATGCTGCCGAAACTTATCGATATTTGAATTTTGACCAGATGGTTGATTATCACGATTAGTTTTAACATTGTGGGCGTGAATTTATTCGCGCCCATTTTTCAAACTGATCTGTAAACACTAATCAGGACAAAAAAGTTAGGCCATTTTTCGAAAATTCTCGAAGTTGGGGTAGTGCTACACAAGTAATGCTCCGAAAAATTCCAGTTACTCTATGCGATTTGAATGTAACTTCTAATTATCCACATGTAGCTGCCGCATTTCTTACGAACCGACATTCCACACCCCTATTTTGAAAATTCTGGCATTTTATAACAAATTGATATTAAACAATTTTATTGTTTTGTCTTATTTTTATGCAAATCCATAATGGCAGGATTTTTTAGAGAAAAAGACAAAATCTGAAACAAATTGGTCAAATATCAAAAATTTTGGTTGCAACCGTATTGGG
>CAIRCR010000224.1 GCA_903877065.1 uncultured Pseudomonadota bacterium | reverse complement strand
TGTTGTTAATCTCCAAGGATTGATAAAGTTGAAAGGGGTTGGCACAGATATAAATTTTTGTCAGCCACGACACGGTATTGCCATAGCATGTCGTCTAACTGATTAACACGATAAGGCATGATAAATTCGCCTAATGTCACCACGCTTTCGGCAAAACGGTGAGGCGTTTGTGTATCGCGTTGATTTTTAGCGAAACCGACATCTGAAATACCTTGAAAACCGGTTGCGATAGGAACAATCCAACCGGTAGTTTGACGCTTACTCTCCCATGACACGTTACCGTTTTCATCTTCGCTCGCGCGGTGCATGACTTTGAGATGGTCAATTAGTGCAGTTAAGGCATCTTTTCCTGCTTTTTGGCTTTCGATGATTAAATCGCGGCGCTCAATTAAAACGTAACCCACCATGAGTTTTTTTAAAAGTTTTTTGACCTCACTGTCGTCATCTTGATCAACAGCTATAATTTCAGTGCGTCGCTGTGATTTGCTTGGGAGTACATCCCCGCCTGCGAATTTCATTCGGTATAAATGATGATGAATACAAGCTTGAAATTCCTCGTACCTATCGCTATCTACATTTTTATATTCAATCAGTAACGAAACGTCTAAGTGACAACGCGCTTCTTCGATAAAAGCGGGGCGACTACCTGTTTTATCTAAAGGATTTGCGGTACCAATAATGGAATAGACAAAATCGCCTTCCCCTTTGTAGGTTTGTAAATTAAATTTATGGCAACTCACCGCCACACTGGTAAATTCAAGATCACTAAAGCCTTTTTGATGAAGATGGCGCTGCAATGAATGAACGGCACCAAGCCACGCAGTCATCGCAGGAAAACCAATCGTGTGGGGACTGTTCATTGCATTAGCATTGTGAATTTTGATATGCGGAAGCAATAAAAAAAATCGTGTCATTTTAAAAACTCCTGATCTTTTTGAATAACTTGTTTGACTATTTGGCGAACTTCTCGTAATTCGTAATCGCTTAATTTAGTAGACATGTCTTTACATAAATACTCGTAAGTATCGAGTATCCAATTAGCGAACTCACGAACGATTTCATCAAGCCAATCTGCTTGGTTTTCTCGTTGTTCTTCATAAATGTCATCTAGCCAAATGCGCTGTGCATAAGGCAATGATTGATAATAATCACTCTTTGACCACCCTAGCGGATATTGTCGAATCGTGAATACTTGATGTAGCACTTGCTCGATAATGTACTTGAGGTTGTTTTGAATGCCTTGTCGAATAGCAAGATTATTGATATCCGCTTTAATCAATTTATCTAGCGATTGAAAGGCGTCTTGAAATGATTTGGCATACAAACTGTTTTTAAAAAAATTCGTTGTCGGTAATCGAACTTTACGGCGTGTGAGAATAGGCGGACAGCTTGGCAAAAGATAAGCGCGGCCAGCATTTTGACTGTTTAATACACTCACATTTTGAGGTTGCGTTCCCCCAAAAGCCGTGATGGTTAAATCAAAAACATCGTCAAATCCAGTGGCATGATACGCATTCTTTTTGCGATATTCTTTTGCTTCCTTGGTTTCTTCAGAAAATCGCATATTATCAATTCTGGTTTTCACTTGTGTGAGCAAACCAGAAGGTGTTAAAAGTGAAAGCAGATGATAATCATTATCAACAGGAAAATAGACTTGTTTCACTAAATGATCGGTTTTATTGGAATCATCGAGCTGTTTAATACTGATTAAGCCATTTCTAATTGATTCATAACTGCTTGTGGATACCGTCAATAGACGTTGTATCTCAACACTGTCTTCTTCTATATGCGCTAGAACAGTTCTATTATCATCCATGAGTAAACTAAGAAATTTATAAACGTCCATGGCAGCGGCATTGCCAAAAACATCCAATTCATAATTTACATTTCCACTACGCAAATACCCATCATCAGCTTGATTGCTTTGAGCAATAACAGATGATGTTTTAGCACTTGGATGACTGAATTTACTGGGATGACTGACCATCGTCAATTGAGCGGCTCGTTTAGCCGCATCGGGCAACCAATTAGAAAGTGCAAATTTTTCATCAGCTTTTCTTTGAATTTGCACTTTTTCTTCATTACTAAGTGATGCAGCCAATTTGCTTTTTAGCCAAGCCGCTTTTCGCTCTATAAAAAAATTGTTAATACTTTGATTCATAAATTGCCTTATTGATTTTTAAATATTGTATTTTTGCTATCATAAAGAACGTTCACCAACAAAGCCTTCTCGTTATTCACGTGACAATAATCCGAATTGATCTGAATAAAAGAAGCCTTTATTTTTAGCTTCAGGAAAGTTTATTTCTCCAAAACGTTTTGATTTTTTGAGCATGAGTTGCCCCTCTTCATTTTCTTGTGTGTTGCTATCAATTAATCGACGAAGAGCAGTTTCATAATCTCTTTCGAGCCATAATTTTGATTTTTCGTCATGCGTAAATGCTGGAAAAGAGGTAACATTTTGTCGCTCTGTACAAGGAATAAATTCCCCACTCTCTGTTTTTTCACAAAAAATAGCTTTGTCATCACGCCAAACCAAATACAGCGTAATATCTGGGCGACTATCCCGAAATCGGTTAAGTTGTTGCGGCACGGCAGTTAACCACCAAGATTCACTTAACCATGCTTGCAGTCCTTGTGGGCCTTTAGTTTGATATTGCGTTAGGCTGTTATTGATTGCTTGATGTTCTAAATCAGCTAATTGGTGTTTAGGGCGCAAAATTTCGGGTTGTTTAATACGAGGAATAGCATTGATAGCTTTGTTAATGGCGACTTCATCAATCAATTGAGTTAAATCATCGGATGCTAGTTTTAACGATTTCACTTCATAGCCAGGGCGGCAATAAGCCGGCTTTTTATCTTGACGCAATGCTTTTAAGTTATATTGCATGATAGCGATATTGGGCTGATCCACCGCCGCTTGTCGATGGCGACGCACTCTTCCCGCCAGCTGGATAATCGAGCGATAAGAAGACGGCTCAATGATTGCCCAATCAAAATCGTGATCTCGCCCTACTTCTTCAACCGGCGTGGCTACGAGAATAAACAACACATTTTTGGCACTCGTTGAATCAAGATGTGATCGAATAAGTGGATTTTCAAAAGCCTTGGGTATTTCGCCTGACTTTTCTTTGCGTTTTAACACATCGTCTAAATGTTGCTCTTGCTCATGACGCAATAGCAGTACTTGACGACTGTGATAAGCCATCACTTTAGGCGCTATCGTATCCTCCCATTCAGCTTGCAATAAAAAATAGGTGAGATTGATGCACGGTGGGATATTTGCCATCCGAATGACGCCAAATGAGACGAATTTACCGGTTTTTTGATCAAAACTATGGTGCTGTTGGTGTAGATTAATTGCGGCTTCTTTGATCTTCGCGAAATACTGATTTTGCAACGATATTTGCTGATCTTTAACGGTCAATAAATCATCACAACGCACGATAAT
>CAIRCR010000223.1 GCA_903877065.1 uncultured Pseudomonadota bacterium | reverse complement strand
CTAAAATAGCGGCTTTTTGTACTTTTGCGGCGGAGAGTTGGCAGAGTGGTCGATTGCGGCAGTCTTGAAAACTGTTGACTGTTACAGGTCCGCGGGTTCGAATCCCCCACTCTCCGCAGACAGATTGTCTAAAACAGTCTAAAAGCGTGTAAAATCAAGGTTTTGCACGCTTTTTTTATGTTCTTCAAATTCTAAAAAAGTCTAGGTTTGTCTATACTTTTGGTTTCTTAGCGGGTTTCTTTTTTTTGAAGCCAAAAAAGAAACCAAGCAAGTAGACGCTAATAGACATAATAAGACTGAAAAACAATGAGTTAGGCGACTATTTTCCTCTTTGGAAACGTACATTTGTAAAACATTTAAAGGGGGGCACAACGTAAAAAATTAGTGCCAAATGTCGTCAAGTCAAAAATCAAACTTCTCGCTGGTTGTTTACATCAGCAGAACAAAAGCAAAGAAGAACGGTGAAGTTCCCGTTCTTATGAAAATTAACATTAATGGAGAACGTGTAGTTTTACAGCTCCAGCGAAGCATTCATCCCAAAGACTGGGATTCTAAACGCGCCAAAGTAATTGGTCGCTCTCACGAAGCACGTGAATTCAATGATTACATTGATTCCGTGATCACCAGGACTCGCCAAAAGTACAGCGAGCTTATTACCATGCACGATACCGTTACTCCGCAACTTTTGCGTGATGCGGTACTCGGAGTAAACACAGCAAAAGCGAAAATGATTATTGAAATTTGGGAAGACCACATTGAGGGACTTCGCAAATTAATCGGAAAGGAAAGTACTTACGCTACTTGCCAAAAGTACAATGCCGCCAAAAATCATTTTACCAATTTCCTTAAAATCAAATACAAAGCCAGCGATGTGCCGATTAAATCCATCGATCATTACATGGTTACTGAATTTGGTTTGTATTTGAAAACGGAGAAGGGTTGCAATTTCAACACAACAAATAAGTTTCTTCAAAATCTTAAAAGGATAACCTATCGCTGTCTTCGTCATGGATGGATATTGAAGGATCCATTTGCTGGTATAAGCTTAACTATGAAAGAAGTTGACCGCCCCTACCTTACAGAGGATGAATTGAAATCAATCATGGAGTACAACTCTTCTTTTGACAGACTTACTAGGGTTAGGGACTTTTTTGTTTTTTCTTGTTTTACGGGTTTGGCTTATGCTGACGTGAAAAAACTTAAACGGTGTGAAATCGAAAGGAATGAAGCTGGCTATTGGATTAAAACCAAAAGGCAAAAAACAGGTGGACGCGCAAACGTGCCTTTATTAGACGTTCCAATGCAAATCATAGCGAAGTATGTTCAATTGGATTTACTTGAAGCTGAAGACCTCGTATTGCCCATACTGAGCAATCAAAAGATGAATGCCTACCTTAAAGAGCTAGCAGACTTCTGTGGCATAACAAAAAAATTATCTTATCACATCGCTCGTCACACGTTTGCAACAACTTTGACGATGATGAACGGAGTTCCCATTGAATCGGTAAGTAAAATGCTTGGACACAAAAACATTACAAGCACCCAGCACTATGCCCGAATCGTAGATAAAAAAGTTGGTGAAGATATGGAAAGACTATCCTCAAAAATAGGCAGTCGATTAGCAATGTCAAATTAAACTAAAAGCCCTGGAAACCCCAGGGCTTTTTTTATACTGAATTAGACCAATTTAGAAAATGGAAGATAAATTTAGAATAAAATCATACGGTTACGGGGAGCTTGCGCAGCTATATTTCCCGAACATATCAAAGAAAAGTGCCAGTGCTCAATTGCGCAGATGGATCAAATCAAGTGACATGGTTTTACCAATGCTTCAAAGCTTTGGTTACAAGCCTGGCAATCGTTTATTAACTCCAGCTCATGTGAAAGTTATTGTTGATGAGTTTGGTGAGCCGTAACGCCTCCTATTTGCCAGATTCATTTCTTCTATTTAATACATCAATTATGAATTCACATAGCGTCATTGTAGCATTTACGGCAAGCTTGGCGTGATGACGTTTTGTATTAAATTTATTTGCATGTCTATCACCAGCGTTATTGCTCATTCCTGCAAGTCCATTTATTGTGGTGTCAAGTCCAGATAGAATTTGAAAAACAAAATCGGGTATTTCATCTTTTTTTAAATCAATTTTTAATGTCTTTTTAGTTCTGGCCCATAAATTGTCGATTTTACCATCATTTTTAATTTCAGTCATCTCAGTTGTTTCAATAACATGAATAAGTATTGCTTCGCATAATGTCCTCGCATTGGTGATTGCACCATTAAAGTCGTTTGCAATAATTTTTTGTTGACATTTATCAATTTGCTCTTCAATAAATTCATGTCCAATCGCAATAACCATTTCCGCTTCAATTAAATTGCCATTAATATCAGAAATGTTGTACATATCCCCTTTTTTAATAAGTCCAAAGCCATCAAATTTTATTAATTGATTTATATCGGAGACGATTTTGTCTATTTGTTCTTCATTCCCACCATACCTTCTTGGGTCAACAAATTCTTCTAAAATCTTTTTTAAACGTGGTGTCCCATTGCTTTCAATTATTTTTTCAGTTGAATATTTCCATCGAGAAGGAAAACCTTCTCCATAAATATCGTCAAAACCGCATTCGTTATAAAAATCAACAAGTTGGGGGCCTGACAAATATGGTGCTGTACTCGTGTCGCCAGCAATTAGCGTTCCAAGTTGTTTCGTTATTTTATTAGATATTTTCATTCATTTTCATCCTAAGATCGGTTTTGTTATTACATAAATAATTATTGAAATAATAGGTAAATCAGTTTTGAAATTGACACTATTTTTTGTTCAATTTTCAATGTTCATTGTTTTGAATTTTAAAATATCAATTATCTTTTAAATTTTTCTAGATAAATCGCAATCAAAAATAACAATTAACCCTCATATTTTTACATACACCTTTACACACCCTCTTCCGCCTTTTACACAGTTTTTCATTTCAGAAGTTTGTAGCATAATCGATACAAGACTTCATGCAACATCACACACATACTGCCTTGTTTACAACAGCCTCTGGGGTTGTAGGTGGCGTTGGCAAAGCAATTTCAGCTAAGCCACTATTACTCGCTATTACTCTACCAGGACTTACTACAGTTATTATTTATGCAGCAGCTTCCGCTGTTGCTGGCTATGTGGTTAAAAAAATCATGGACTCGGCTTCTCGAAAACTCAATCAATTCTTTAACGAAAAATCTTCAAACGAGAATGAATAAATTGGTTGGCATAACACTTGGCGCAGCTGCGATTTACGGCATTGTTAGATTACTAAAAATGCAAAACGTAAGCGATCAAACCACTATTTTGTTGGTAAATCCACGTGTTCATACCATCAATTTAGGCGGACTTACATTTAGAACAGAAGTCGCTATCAATAACCCTTCAAGAGACACCGTTACCATCACAAAACCTGTGGTCAGTGTAAAAAGTAATGGAAAATTGCTTTCACAATCAAATGCAGAAAATAGAGAAATAATCATCAAACCACTTGGTGTTACCAAGGTAGATACTATTGAATTACAGATAAATTGGATGACACTATCAGGGCTAATAACAAATATCATTTCAAAGATTCCCTCAGTTATTACTGCTTTTAAATCAGGAAACAAAAGTAATCTAATTACTCAACTTGGAATTCCAATGGAGATGTCATTTACCACCTATGTAAATGGACTATTTTATCAATCTGAACCAACGAAACTCATCTAATGAAGGCTCTCGAATATATACCAAGCAAAGTAGTTTCTAGTGGTTATCGAACCATCAAGGATGGAAGCCGTTTCAATCCGAATTTCCCTCCTCCTGATGAGCGTGATCGCATCATTATTGATGATGGTGAAGTAACGGACACTGTTGAGTTAATGGAGAAAGTCGTTTGGAAATACCTTGACGACACCAAGCGAATTGCTCCATTACTCATGCGGCCTTCTACCCTAGAAACTTGTCAGGCTATTTGGGAGTTTATTTACAATTATATCCAATACAAATTAGATAAACGTGGGCTTGAACAATTGCGCAGACCTGCACGCACTTGGGCTGAACGCTCTACTGGAGTTGATTGTGATTGTATGAGCATATTTGCTTCGAGCATTCTAACCAATTTAAAAATACCACATAGTTTTCGTATTACTAAGTACAATCAGGATTCCTGGCAGCATGTCTATGTCATTGTTCCAATTAAAGGAGAAAATAATTACTGTGTGATAGATGCTGTTGTTTCTGAATTCAACTATGAAAAAAAATACACCGATAAAATGGATTATATTATGAATCTAAAAGGAATAAATGTAGCAGTGCTAAGTGGCGTTTCAAGCAACGACCATTATGATGCAGTAATGGCAACCTCTCTTTCAGGCATAGGTGCAACAACCAACCAATCAGACCTGGATAAACTTTATCAAAATTTAGTAGTAACACGCAATGCTATTGCACAAAACCCTAGCATGGTTTCTAGTGTGGATGATCCGCAAGCACTAATTAAAATGTTGGATTATGCTATTCAATATTGGTACACTGATAAGCGTAATGAAGCTTTGGATATTCTTTCTAAAAATGAATCGCAATTGAATTTGCGAAATGGACTGACTACCATGAATGGAATGGACTTAGATCCTGATGACTTGGCTTTAAGTGGAATCAATGTAAAAGGATTTTTTACCAATGTAAAAAATACGGTAAAAACAGTTGGACAAAAAGTTGGTCAAGCGGCAAAAGCAGCTGTGAAAGCTGTAGTAAAATTCAACCCATTATCTATTGCAGCTCGTGGCGGTTTCCTACTTGCCATGAAATTGAATTTGGGTAAAATGGCTTCAAAGCTAAAGTGGGCTTATGCCACGCAGCAACAAGCAGCTTCCAAAAACATCAATGCTGCTAACTGGCAAAAAAGTAAAAAAGCTCTTGCCAAAGTGGAGAATCTTTTTTCAGACAAATTACAAGGTAGTAAAACAGCATTGAAAAATGCCATTTTAAAAGGCCGTGCTGGAAACCTCAGTGGAATTGTTGAAGAGCAAATGTCAGGTTACTTAGGTGATCCAGCCTCTGCAACAGTCATTGCTGCCGCTGCACCTGTCATCATTGCAACTATCAAAATATTGAAAGATTCTGGATTGATTGGACAAAATGAAAATATTGACATGAACTCCCTTGCAAGTGAAGTGTCAGCCGATCCTTCAGCAGCATCTGCTGCTGCTGAAATTCAAGCAAGTGATTCAGCAACATCTGAAAATTCTAATCAGGCGGGCAGCAACGTTACCAAAAGTGGAGGAATAATGAGCTTTATAAAAACCAATCCGATACCAGTTGCAATTGGTGGAGGTCTACTGGCTTATGGTGTTTATCAAATGGTAAAACCAAAGAAAAAAGCAAGCAACTTATCGGGTTATCAAAGCAAAAGAAAATCTTCACTACCCGCAAAAAAAACATTGCCGAAAAAACAAAACAAAGCAATGAAAACAACACATAATTCAAATAAACAAAACATAACAAGTGTAACCCTTTTTTAAATTATAAATAAGCAAACCATGGCAACTCAAACTAAAAAAACCAAAATCAGTAGCCAAGCTGTAATGGGAGAAATTAAAACCTTGGCTATGCTCACTGGCGGTGTTGTTATCGGCTCAGTGGGCGGAAAAATGATTGACAAAGTATTGAATGTAGATGCAGCTGCAACTG
>CAIRCR010000222.1 GCA_903877065.1 uncultured Pseudomonadota bacterium | reverse complement strand
GTGATAAGTTTTTGAGGTATTTCGTTGCTGTCGCATTGCTTTGCGTCATTGCGTCTAAGTGCTCACCAATCAATTGGGGCGTAACATCAGCTAAAACTAAATAGCCGATTTTGTCATTCCACCAGCCTAATTTTTGAATGCGTTCTTTTTGCTCACGCTCACTATAGGTTCTATCTTTACTGTTTGGTAGGTATTCGGAGCAATAACGCTCTACCAGCTCCGCCACTGTGTGTTTTTTACCTTCAACAGTTTTGAAGTGTCGCCCTTCGCGTATTGCGCTCTCAGTGTCTTGAATCCACTTTTTTGCGTCTGTTAATCGTTTGAAGGTTGCGCGTTGTGGCGAATATCCTTTTAATCGAATATCACAAGTGAATCGTTTTGTGCCGTCTTTTGCTAACCGTTCTTTGATGTTTGCCATTTTCTTATCCTGTAATTGGTAAGCAATTGGCATTTTGATATGATGCTATTCATTGCTTAACCTGCATTGTTAAGTGAAATTTGTGAGGGCTTTTAACGTTGGTGGCGTTGGAAGCCTTTTTTTATATGGCTTACAGTATATAAAAATGTCGCAAAAATGTCGCACTCAATAATAAAAAACGGTAATAAATGGCAACAAATGGCGATAGGGTAAAAATGCAGAAGTATTGAATTTACTAGGTTTGTTTGTTGTGGTTTGTTGTGATTTGTCGCAGAAAATATAGTAAATTTGACTGTTAATCATTGGGTCGGCGGTTCGAGTCCGTCCGAGGGAGCCAAATCTCATTTCACACAGCGGCTTGCTCGTCATTGTAAAAATATTTTTTGTTATTTCAAAAATGATTTGAATGCGATAAAGCATCTTATTATACCGTCAAAAACAACTTGCCAAATAAGGCATTTTAACACCAACACGATAACTTGAAGTTGGCAGATATTCTTTGTTACTGCGTGAAAATATAGGCGTTGGTGCATAAATAACAGGTTAAACAAGCATTCCCATTACAGGTCAAATTTAAAACGGATTTACCCTAACACGCACCGA
Source organism: uncultured Pseudomonadota bacterium (assembly GCA_903877065.1). GTDB lineage: Bacteria > Pseudomonadota > Gammaproteobacteria > Methylococcales > Methylomonadaceae > UBA10906. The sequence continues at coordinate 8,866 of CAIRCR010000222.1, read as the reverse complement.
AAGAGGTATGCCAAAATTGTCATAAATTTTCTCGATGCCAACGAAACCCCCAAAACTTGTCTAAGCCGATACATGGTGTTTTCAGCAATGCTACCGTTTGTTATAGCCCGTGATAACCATCCACATAGCCATTAAATCAATCCAATTAGTATGATCGCCATATTTCGATGATGTCCATTTTCCCAAAGTACGGTATTTGTAAGCGGTGGAACCAATAAGTCTGCTTCTTTTTTCGCTGCCACTTCTTAACATTCACAGGTTTCATAAGCTCCCATTAGCATAAATTTTTGCTACGCTTTCATCGACATGTTCAATCAATTCTCCGAACACTTCACAGTCGTGTATATCCTCGGGTGTGACAACTACTGCTCGCACGTCTTTTTTTGTCAGCATCACACCCAAATGTACCTACCCGTATGCACGCCCGTCGTTTGCCAGCACCGTGGACGTACCTTCCACTCACCTTCGCGCATGTTGCGTGGAATACTAACTTTCAACGTTCAGGTACGACGTGACATCGTGGTGTGATCGAGAATGCGAAGTTCCTGATTCAAAGATTCATCAACGTCATGTTTGAATAAATTTGCGGCGCACCTCGTTTCCCTGTGAGTTTTACTGACCAATTATCCTGCACATAATCTTCGGCAAACCAAACCGTAATATATAGAATTAAAGCTAATTTCCACTACTACTTTCTAGAATTTGCTCTTCCGTTTTTTTGTTCATCACGATAATCGAAATTCGACGATTGATTGGATTTAATGGATCGGTTTCTTTGTTGTAAGGAATGCTCGAAGCCAATCCAATAACACGCAAAATTTTATTTTCTGCCAACCCACCTTCTATCAATTCGTATCGTGCTGCGTTTGCCCTATCACTAGATAGCTCCCAATTCGTATAACCTTTTTGATTTAAGGGAAAAGGCAACGCATCCGTATGACCATTTAAACTCACACGATTAGGCAACTCGTTAATTGTAGGTGCCAAAGCGCGTAAAATTATCCTAATATGCGGCTCTGTTTGTGCGCTAGCGAGTTTATACATAGGACGACTTTTATCGTCAACAATTAAAATACGCAAACCCTCGGACGTAATTTCAAGTTTGACTTGCTCTTTAAACTCATTGAGTTCAGGCGATTCGTTGAGCTTTTGCTGAATGTCTTCTTTCAACGATTCCAGTTTCGCTTTTTCAATTTCTTCCGCCTGTTTTTCAATTTCTTCTGGTGACGATTTACCTTCGTCAACGGTTTCGCCCTTCAAAACTTGTCCGTCATCAGAGCTAACTCTATCCTCACCACCGCCTTCAATCATGGAAGTACGTTCAGCAACGGATTTGCCGCCCTCCATCGAAATTTTGTACGGATCAGTAAAAAAGGCGGCAATCCCTTTGCGTGCGCTTTCGTCGGTGGAACCGAGTAACCACATCAACAAAAAGAACGCCATCATCGCGGTTACAAAGTCTGCGTAGGCTAATTTCCACGCGCCACCATGATGAGCATGACCACCTTTTTTAATCTTTTTAATTACAATGGGTTGCTGTTGTTGCGCCATGACTGCGATTACCCTTTGTTGCTGCGTAATAAATCATCAAGTTCTTTAAATGACGGGCGTTTGTCAGAGGAAATCATTGCACGCATATATTCAGCGGTCATTGCAGGTGAAATCCCCTTCGCGCAGCATAGCAAGCCTTTTTGAGCGCATTTAAAAATGTTCGCTCCCATTTCTGCTCGACATGACATCAAAGAACCAACAGGACCAACGAAACCGTAGGCAAGTAAGATACCAATAAACGTTCCAACCAAAGCCGCAGCAATCGCTTTTCCCATAACCGCTGGTGGTGCGCCTACCAATTCCATTGTGTGTACCACCCCCATAACCGCCGCTACGATACCAAACGCAGGTAAACCGTCTGCCATTGTTTGGATAACTTTAACTGGGGCGTGTTCATCCTCATGATGCGTTTCTAAGACTTGATCCATCAATTCTTCCAACTGATGAACCTCTACGCCCGTTACAATTAAACGTAAATTATCACAAATGAATTCGAGTAGATGATGATCTGAAGTCAGCCTTTCGGTGAAAATTGCAGGATTAGAATCAGGATTTTCAATCAAATCTTCTAATGACAACAAGCCTTCTTTACGCGTTTTATTTGTAAGCATATAAAAACACATCAATAATTCTAAATAAAAATCTTTGGTGTAAGGCTCTGGCTTTAATGTTGCTGTAGCTCTTGCAACCGCTTTTTTTACGAGTGACAACGGGCTAGCAATAACCAACGCTCCGCCCGCCGCACCAATAATAATAATGAACTCAAAAGGCTGAAATAAAATTGCTGGATGACCACCGCCGCCCATGTATCCACCCATCAAGGCACTACAAACTACTACATATCCAATAATAACTAACATTGTTTTCTCATGTGCTTGTGTGATTAAAATACTACGAACTATAAAGATTTCGATATAGCCGTTATTGTAAAGTATTGCGAAATTTTTATTTACGGCATTAAACTTTGGTACAGATTTACTGGTTAATCGGCACCAAAACGTTTTTTTAAAATTATACGTTGAATCCATTCAAAATGACGTACTGATAATGAATCTAATGTTATTAACATTTATGTAAAAACCGACACTGAGTGCTAATATCACCAGTACGACCAACGCAAATTTTCCATTCCATTTTATTTTTCAGACCATGACAGACACCATCGAAATCAATCCACAACATTATAGTGAAATAAAGCACATTATAAGCCAGTTTGAAAAATTGGCGGACATTGGAATAGCTTTATCTGCTGAACACAACACAATCGAATTACTTGAAAAAATTTTAACGGGGGCTATTTTTTTAACAAACGCTGATGGTGGCACGATTTATATGATTCGTGATGAGCAAATTGAAGCAGAAATTTTACACAACACGAGCTTAAATAGTCATGCAACCAGTAAAGAGGGTGTAAAAATAATTGTCCCTTTATATGACGAAAATGGTGAACCCAATTTAAAAAATGTCGTCAGTTATTCGTACCATAAAGACGAAACGATTAACATTGAAGATGCTTACCATGCCGAAGGCTTTGATTTTCGCGGCACGAAGACTTTTGATGAAAAAAATAACTATCGCTCCATGTCATTTTTGACAACCCCACTTAAAAATCATCAGCACGAAACGATTGGTATGTTGCAACTCATCAATGCAATTGATTTAGACACGAAGAAAGTCATTCCTTTCGATTCAATTGCCCAACGTTTTTGTGAGTCACTGGCTTCACAAGCTGCAACCGTCCTCACGAAACAGCAACTTATTATTGATTTAGAACAAATGTTTGAATCGATGATTATGCTAATTGCAAAGGCTCTCGATGAAAAATCACCTTATAACGGCGGACATTGTCGGCGTGTACCTGAACTCACCATGATGATTGCAGATGCCGCCCACAAAACAAAAGAAGGCTACCTCAAAAATTTTACTTTGACAGAAGCTGATCGTTATGAATTACGCATTGCAGGGCTATTGCACGATTGCGGCAAAATCACAACACCCGAAGCGGTAGTAGATAAAGCGACTAAATTGGAAACCATTTTTGATCGAATTCATTTAATCGAAGCCCGTTTTGAAGTGCTGAAACGTGATGCCGAAATTGCCATGCTAAAACGGGAATTAGAAGCTCTAAAAGCAGGACAAGAATTACCTTCTGCTGTTCAGGAATACGGCTTAAAAAGCAATATTGATTTTCTCATGGAAGAGTTTGCCTTCATTAAAACCTGCAATACTGGCGGTGAATTTATGTCAGAAGATAAATTGAATCGTCTGAAAAGTTTGGAAGCAATTACTTGGCAATTAAACGGTGAAACGTTGCCGTTATTAAGCGGAAATGAATTGCACAATCTAAGTATTTCACGAGGTACGCTGACTGATGTTGAGCGTAAAATTATTAACAATCATATTAGCGTCACGATTTCGATGTTGAATGCAATCAAATGGCCAAAGCATTTACAACACGTTACCGAATATGCGGGAGGTCATCATGAACGTATGGACGGTAAAGGTTATCCTAACGGTTTGACACGCGAACAATTGCCTATCCAAGCGCGGGCAATGGCGATTGCGGATGTGTTTGAAGCCTTAACCGCGTCTGATCGTCCGTATAAACCTGGTAAAAAATTGTCTGAAGCACTTTTCATTTTAGGAAAAATGAGCGAAGAAGGACATATTGATCCTGATTTGTATGCGGCATTTATTGCCCATGAAATTCCCAAAAAATACGCAGAAAAATTTTTAACACCTGATCAGATTGATATTTGAGAATTACGATGAAATTGAGCAGTAAATGGCTAAAACGCTACCAATGGATGTTGTGCGTTATCTTAACCGCCCTATTTTTGGCACACACGGCTGGTTGGATGAAAATTCCTACGATGCAGCGTGTCGAAAACATTTTGTATGATTTACGGTTACGCGCAACGATGCTAAATGCCATTGATGATCGGATTGTTATTTTGGATATTGATGAAAAAAGTTTGGCGCATGAAGGGCATTGGCCTTGGAGACGCGATAAATTAGCGTATTTATTGGACATGGTTTTCGATTATTACGGTGCAAAATTAGTCGGATTCGACGTTGTATTTTCTGAAGCAGATATTAGCGGTGGAATGGACGCACTCGATAAATTAGCGAAAACAGATTTACACGAAGACAGTAAATTTTTAGCCGCAATTGAAAAAGTACGCCCTCAATTATCTTATGACGACACATTTGCTAAAAGTTTGCAAAATCGTCCCGTTGTGATGGGTTATTTTCTTAGTCATCGCCAAGAAGATGAAAGTGAATTGGGATTGTTGCCAACTCCTTTAGCAAGTTCTGAAGGACGTAATTTTTCGGAATTATTATTTCAAGCACACAGTTACATTGGTAATTTGGAACAATTACAATCAATGACACAATTGGGCGGTTATTTGAATAATTCTAACGTTGATGAGGACGGCGTTTATCGCCGTTTGCCAATGATTACGCAGTATAAAAATCAGCTTTACAGCACGTTATCGTTGTCGTTGTTGCATAAATTTATGGGGTCGCCTGAAATTGAATTTATTACCAGCGATGATTACGGTGACAGTCGTTTAGAAGCGATTTCATTTTCTGGGCTTAATATTCCAGTCGATGCAGCTGGAAATTTATTGGTGCCATTTCGTGGTCGTCAAGGCAGTTTTCCCTATATTTCTGCGACAGATATATTGAATGGTGTTGCAGACGTTTCGGCATTGAAAGACAAAATTGTGATTGTCGGCACATCGGCGGCTGGATTGCTCGATTTACGTTCAACGCCAGTGCAAAACATTTATGCAGGGGTTGAAATTCACGCCAACATTCTCAGTAGTTTGTTAGATCAAACTGTAAAATCACGCCCGACTTATATTATAGCCGCTGAGGCGTTTGAATTAATTTTGTTGTTAATTTTATCAATACTTATTTTTCCACGTTTGAGTGTTGCGGCATCGGCGGCAATGTTTCTAATTTTTACAATTATCGTGGTGGCGTTAAATTTTTATATTTGGTCAAATAAAAATTTAGATACCCATTTAGCCACACCGTTACTTTTATTTACATTGCTTTACAGCGTTCAAATTTTCTTTGGATTTTTCTTTGAAAGTCGCCGAAAAAAACAACTGGGTAATATTTTTGGGCAATATATTCCAAGTGAATTGGTCGAAGAAATGAGTAAATCTGACGAAGAATTTACGCTAAAAGGTGAGCATCGTGAAATGACGGTGTTTTTTTCGGACGTGCGTGGTTTTACGACGATTTCAGAAAAAATGGAACCTCAAGAATTATGCGACTTAATCAACGATATTCTTACGCCAGTCACGCACGTTATTCATGAATATAAAGGCACGATTGATAAATATATTGGCGATGCGATTATGGCGTTTTGGGGTGCGCCGCTACATCAAGATAGACACGCTTATCAATCGGTGAAAGCAGGATTAGCCATTGTCAAAACGCTCCCATTGATTAACGAAAGTTTTAAATTAAAAAACTGGCCAGAAATTGATTTAGGTATTGGTATCAATACAGGTCCTATGGTTGTTGGCAACATGGGTTCACAGTTCAGAATTGCTTACACGGTCATGGGTGACACGGTAAATTTGGGTTCACGTCTTGAAGGTTTGACCAAACAATATGGTGTGAAAATGATTGTGAGTGAAACAACGAAAGATAGCGCACCTGAATTTGCTTATCGAGAATTAGATCGAGTGCGAGTGAAAGGGAAAAATAAACCCATCACAATTTACGAACCCATCGACGAACTCACTGAAATCAAACCAGAACAACAAAAAATTTTGGATCTTGTTCATCAAGCACTAGAAAACTATCGTCAACAATTGTGGGATAAATCGGAAGCATTATTTTTTCAATTACACGATTTAAAACCCGATGATAAGTTATATAAAATTTATCTCGAACGTCTTGAGCATTATCGTGAAACACCGCCAGAAGAAAATTGGGATGGCGCGTTTACACACACGAGCAAGTAACCGTTTTATTATCACAACGCATTGGTATGTTAAATCAATCCATAAATGTAATTTCCCGTAAAAAATACAATCAATCAAATTATGACAAATTATGCCATTGGCTGGGATATCGGCGGCGCACACGTTAAAGTCGCCGTTATTTATGACCATAAAATTATTGCCATTTATCAAAAGCCATGCCTCTTGTGGCAGGGTCTGGATAAGTTGGAATTTGCGGTACAAACACTGCTAAAAAAATTACCACAAACAAATCAATGCCACGGTCTGACAATGACAGGTGAATTGGTAGATTTATTTTCAGATCGTCATGACGGCGTACAGCAAATTATTCAAACGATGAAAACATTGTTAACGCATCACGAGGTCAAAGTTTTTTGTGGTCAATATGGTTTATTGCCCATTGCAGAAGTTGAAGAAATACATCATGACTCAATTGCTTCGGCGAATTGGTTAGCAAGTGCAACATTTTGTGCAAAGCATTTTCAAGATAGTTTATTTGTTGATATTGGAAGTACGACAACTGATATTTTGCTTTGTAAAAGTGGCGAAGTTCACGCGCAAGGATACAGCGATTATGCACGATTGATTTCACAAGAGCTTATTTACACAGGAGTCGTAAGAACGGCGATAATGGCTGTTGCACAAACTGTTTTGGACAATAAACAAAATGTTGGTGTGATGGCAGAACAGTTTGCAACGATGGCAGATGTTTATCGAATTACGGGCGAATTATCCGAACATCATGACCAAACACCAACAGCAGACGGCGCAACGAAAGATATTGAAGCAAGCGCACGGCGTTTATCTCGAATGGTTGGTGACGATTTTAACGTTACCGAATTAGAACGCTGGTACGCGGTTGCTCAAAATATTCGCTTGCAACAGCTTCAACGTATTCAACAAGGCTGTGAATTACAATTATCAAGACATTCTTCAGAAAAAAATTTACCCCTAATTGGTGCGGGAATCGGGCGATTTTTAATTCGAGAAATTGCGAAAAATTTAAATTGCCCTTATGTGGATTTTTCAACACTGTTCACGATGGATTCTGACGCATTAAAATTTAGTGCAGCGGATTGTGCGCCAGCCGTTGTTATTGCCTGTCTTTTAGTTTGATTTTTTGTAACTGCCCAGTCCCTTGTAAAAATCCGATAATTCAAGCACATTATCACTCATGAAAAACCTCTCTGATTTAACTCATGCAGATAAAGACCCACATTGAGCGGGTACCATAATCACATTTTTACATTTAATTTTATTTAAATATCAATTGGTTATAAATAATACGTTTTTTGATGGCATTTCAAAAATAGCTTAAAATGTCGTTTTTTCTGCCAATTTGGTGCATTTTCGATAATTTCAATTTTTACGTTTTATGCAATAGATTGATTTTAAACAAAAATTAAATACCTAAATTTTAAAATATACCCGCTCAATGTGGGTTATCCCACTCAAAACTTAAATCCATTCCCATCAGCTCGTCTATTCAAAAATCCAAGCTAAAATCATAACACAAAAAACCGCTCCCCAGTTTTCACACCAAAGACTGGTTCTTTTTTAACACCAAGCAAAGCAGGTCAAAACTCAACCTGCTTTACAAAAACTTGATCACTGTAACAATCACTGCACCTACAGAAACAGTTGTCGCAAATGACCAAATCATAAAATGGTCAATGCGTGAAGTTAGCTGCTCAAAACGTTTATCCACTTGCTCAAAACGTTTATCCACCTGCTCAAAACGTTTATTCATATCTTCGCGCAACAATACCATTTCATTTCGCAAATCCACATCCAAATGAGTAAAGTGGTTGGTCTGCGCTTTGAGCATCAAAATCATCATCTGTTCAGGTGCGATACCCTCACCACTCGCCACTTTTTCCATCACTTTTTGCGCTTGACTATCTAACCAATCGTCAAAAAATTTATCGTCAAACATTTTTGACCTCCAAAACTAAAATCTGGCTCGAATTTTATCACAAAAAAAACCGCCTTCCTTTCGTCCAGCGGTTCTTTTTTAACACCAAGCAAAACAGGTCAAAACTCAACCTGCTTTACAAAAATTTAATCGTCGCAATAACTATTCAAAACCAACGGAGCTTGTAATTAGTTTCGTGTAACCATTTTGGAAAGTTCTTTAAAATCTCCAGGCACACACTTTAAAGGTCCGTCACCAGGTTTGCCCCAGTAAACCTTATGCCGTGGGGCTGAGATTGGGTCATTCGGCTGCCCATGAATTAGGCCAGGAAAAAAACCTGAACGCTTTTCGCGAATGGCTCGAAAAAGAAAATTGCACCGTTTCAGGAATTAACGGTTTTCCTTATGGC
>CAIRCR010000221.1 GCA_903877065.1 uncultured Pseudomonadota bacterium | reverse complement strand
ATTGACATTTTAATTAGTTTATATCACGGCACAAAAACTTTAAATCAACTTGCTTTTGCTACAATACAGTCGAATCAATAAAAACAAAAGTGTAGTTTTGACTTTGAACATTGAATTAGCTGACTACTATATTTACTCATCTCTTGTGACCCTGCAACACACAATAACGACTGGCAAAAATTTGATTCGATGTCCTCCCAACCAAGTTTTCATAACTGATGCGCTGAGATATTGTAAAGCCTTTTGAACAATTGACACAACAATTCCTTTTAGCTAATAAAATGCTTTATACTTTGAAATGACAAGCCAAACACTAGCTGAAACCTTTTTCAATGATCACGTGTTTGAAAACAACATTAATAAACTTGATATTTAAATCAGTTCAAGACAAGTCGCCGATTTTTATTACACAGTTCAGAATATCGACACATACAAAATAAAGATTTAATTTTTTTTAAGACATCAGAAATGTTTGGCCATTGGCGATAGAATAACGGTTAGTTTGAGCAGATTGCAGGTTTCAGTTGACTATTTCACTGGCTTGACTTTCCCTGTCACTTCGCAATATTCGACTGTACAATATTATATGAAATGCTGTTTGATATAATAACTTTATCATGCATCAGCTTAAATTAAATGCCAAGTTAATTCAGTCTAATCTGTTTCAAATGATGAATTGTATTACGAATTCGTTGATTACACATTTCAAGACGTTTTCATTGATTAAAACACGATGTTAAACTAAAATAAAGTGAAAGTTTCAATTGAAAACCTGCCTTCAAACAGCTTTGCATATTCAATTTCTTTTGTCAGCACAAAGAAAATTAAAATTAAAATAATCTTTAATTACCAAGTTTCAATAATTCCAAATCAAAAGATAACTTTGACATTATTGGTCAGCAATTCACAAATTGAAGCGAACGATTTGCAAAATGATTACCATTTTAATTACGACATTTATCAGACAGTGATGCAAATGGCTTTCGACAAATACATTATATAATGCAGTACTCCAGTCATCTCATTAATACAACAGCTTTGTTCAGTACAAACCAATTTCCAATTTTTGGCTGGCTCAGCACCGTTGGAAGTCATTTATGAAAGCATCGGATATACATGACTTGAATTGTTTTCAAACGCACTCTTTTTAGAAAATCTTGCAAAAAGTTCAGTGGCGATTTCCAGTTTATCAGCCAGCGAATATGCCTACACAATTGCAAAGATTGCGGATAACAAAATGCAAATCAGCATTAGTCTTAATTTCTTGAAAAGAATAAACAATGGAGACATTATAACCTTTACTCTTTTGGCTGTTTCTGGAACGGATTATGATGCAAACATGCAGTTTACATAGACAGTCTCAACTGTCACTGCAATGAATTATGCTTTGAGGTGCCACACACCACTGATCACAGCTACATCAAGCAATTGTCAAATTGACGCGACGCTGGCCTTTTCAACTGCTCCTGTTGTCCTGACTTACCAAATTGAAAATTACCTGTTTAACGAGCTTTTCTTTGGCAATGATGATTACCTTTTAACTGTTTAAGGCAAAAGCAAGCTCTCCATGACAATAGGAAGTCTAGCGCCAACTGATTTTAGCTTCGACTTAACAAAGCCTGATTCGAGCACTTTGCAAATCACCATCACAACTTCTAAAATGAAACAAATACTAAAAAATGACATTATCTCTTTAACATTGAATCTTGTGCAGGGAACTGACTATGAGCAAAACATGATTTTTAGGCAAACATCGTTGTCACTCACTTCGACCAAATACGCAATTCAATGTTT
>CAIRCR010000220.1 GCA_903877065.1 uncultured Pseudomonadota bacterium | reverse complement strand
GGACACATTCGGCACAAATTTAACACTAAAAACTCCGCAAATTTATTCTGTGCAATATCAATGTTTAAATACAGCAGGAAAAGTGACAACAGGCTCGTCAACATTAGTTGCGCTCGGCATTGAATCCAAACCAAAAACCTTAGCAAATAGCAAAACTGCAAAATATGTTATTAACTGTGCGAAGAATAAAACGACAGGCGACACAAGCAGTTTAAAAGTAAAAATCACAAACAAAACCACAGTAATAAAACCCGTTGAAATTCCACCTTCAACAACACAAACAAGCATTTCATCTGGGAATTTAACCGCGCAAGTTGTGAAAGGACAAAATGCCTTGAATACAACAGGAGATGAATTAAATTTACAAGCGGGTGGCGGAGATTATTCAGTAATGGTAAATAGCCCGATAAACAAAGCGCAAAATTATAGTTTTCAATACAGTTGCCTAAATAAAAACAACACCGAAACTAAAACGTCACCATTTCAAATTTTACAAAATCAATAGCACCACAGGACGAATACAAAATGAAACGTTTTATTTTTTTGATGTTAGTGGGATTGCCATTAAACGTATTTGCTCATGATTGGAATGGTAATTTGGGTGAGGAAGTGTCTGCAACCGATTACATTATGATTTTTTGTTCGGCGGACGGTTCGATTCCTGCGGATAGACTATTTTTTCAATTAACCAGTGATTCACCAAGCAGTGCGGGATTGGTTAGCGCACAAATTGCCAAAGATAATTTTGTAACCAATGTTACGGATTTGATTAACGGTGACGCAAATTCTAGTCGAGAAGCTGATGTCAATGGTGGCTCGGGTGTTTATCGCGTGACGGTGACTAAAAATAAAGCAGGTAAAGCCAGTTATTCGTTTGCTTATCATTGCCAATCCAATGAAGGGGAACACGCAATAACCGATACAACGACATTGCAAGACCAATAATGTTTTCCAATATGATAAAAAATATTTTGTTTTTGGTTTTAACGGTTCTATTTTCAAATGCTCACGCTGTCGCCGTTGGTGAAAATGCGCCACACTGTGTTTTGACTTCAATTAACAATACGCCCGCCCATTTTCATGAATACAGCGGCAAAGTGCTTTATGTTGATTTTTGGGCATCATGGTGTGGTTCATGTATGCAATCGTTTCCGTTTTTGAATCAACTTACACACGAATTTGGTAGCCAAGGATTACACATTGTTGGCGTGAATTTAGACGAAAAAGTTGATGATGCACTCGCTTTTTTAGGGCATCACCCTTCGCAATTTACGATTGCAAATCATGGCGGCGAATCGTGTGCGAAAAGTTTTGATGTGCAAGCGATGCCAACTTCTTATTTAATCGACAAACACGGTGTAATTCGCCACATTCATCAAGGTTTTCGTGATGGAGAAACGGAAGAATTGAAACAACAAATCGCTCAATTGTTGGCTGAAAAATAAATCAATGTGCCGAATTTTTTGCCTTTTTATTTTATTTTTTCTATCGAGCTGTAGTGTTGTTTCACCGTGGGAACGCGGCACACTCGCAAAATCCGAAATGAGTTTAGAACCTGCTCCGTTACAAAGCAGTTTACGCACGCATCAATATAGCAGTCGTGAAGCTGCTTCAGGTGGTGGCGCGGCGGGAGGCGGTGGTTGTGGCTGTTATTAACGCACTAAAATTATTAACCGCAGCAGCACTTGCTTTACCGCTCACAACGGTCTACGCCAGCGACGAAGAAGCCAGTTTTCAATATGGACATTATGAAGATGGCGAACGAAATTTATTTAACGTGCAAAGCGGTTTCAAACCTATTCAAGTCGATAGTATTCAAACCAATACAAAACTCAAACTCGCCGATCGTGTGCGTTTAGCTTTCAATTACACACAAGATACTTGGAGTGGTGCAACGCCTGTTACAACCGCGCCGTTAGCATTTAATGGCAATCGCCAACGTTTAATTGCCCCTAAAATTCTCAGTGGCGCGTCGCCGTATTTAAACAACGGAAACGTGTTTGTTGATAAAAATTTCAATCCGCTTCAACAAGATTCTAAAACAGGCAAATTCACCCAAAATAATCAACTCGTTCACACGCTTTCGAGTGCGTCACCAGAAACGCGCAAACAAGGTGATTTTCGTGTCGGTTACGATTGGGACGAAGCGAGTTTAGATGTTGGTGCGGGAACGTCGGCAGAAAATGATTTCAATTCGAGTTTTGGAAATATCGGCGGACGGCTTGATTTTAATCAAAAATTAACCAGCATAAATTTTGGCGCAAGTTACACGGCCAGCGACACCGAAGCGATGCTCGATCACGATGCTGCGCCGTATATTGAAAAAAGTACCTTTGGCTCGAAAGTAAAATTGTTGCCCAATGGTGTGAAATTGTTAACAGGTTCAAAACAAGATTGGGCAGGAAATTTGGGTGTGACGCAGGTTTTGAATAAATCAGCGTTAATTGAAGGCAGTGTGAGTTACACCGCGAGCAACGGCTATATGTCTAACCCTTACAAAACAACGGCAGTTTTATTTGTTGATCCAACCCAAAAAATTGGCAAAGACGGGCAATTAAGCGGAAATATGTTGGCATTTTTAGAACAACGTCCCGAAGAACGTAATCAATGGACAGAAAATTTGCGTTACGTTCAACACATTGAACCCTTCGATGCGTCGTTGCACTTGGATTATCGTTTTTATCACGATGATTGGGGGATTCTCGCGCATACAATTTCAGGCGATTGGATTCAACCACTTGGTGACGGCTGGTCGATTACGCCACGAGTGCGTTATTACTCGCAAAATGCGGCAGATTTTTACACGCCGTATTTGGTTTCAAAACAAGCCGCTAACAAAATCTCTTTCGATGTTAACGGTAATCCTGTGAAAACGGCTTATGACCCCAAATTGTTGCCGCAAAATTATTCGAGTGATTATCGATTGTCGGGTTATGGCGCGTTGAGTGGCGGATTGACGGTAACTAAAAAATTCGCCAAAGGTTTAGAATTTCAAGCGGGTGCGGAATATTACACGCACGCGGGAAGTTTAAAATGGGGTGGAAATGGCGAAGGAAATTACGCCGATTTCGATGGCTATTTGGTTAATGGGGCGTTGAAAGTCGATTTAGCGGCGTTGTCGATTGCAAACTCAAATCACGCTGAACATTCGCACCACACGCATCATCACGGTTCAGGCGCACCTGCTGGGGTGATGTTTGACCACGTTTTGCCGAATGTGGGTGATGTGATGGTGGGTTATCGTTATATGTATGCCAATCAAGCGGGAACAACACAAAACGGATTAAATTTTGTCAACGACAAAACGCTCGTTAATCAAGCATGTGCGTCGCAAAAATGTTTCGTTACGCCCCAAGAAATGAGCATGAATATGCACATGATCGATTTGATGTACGCGCCAACGGATTGGTTAACGTTGATGCTCATGCCGCAATTTATGGATATGCACATGACAATGCGACCGCTCGACGGTGCGCCAGCCACGCCCGCAATGACGACAGGATTAGGGGCTGCAATTATTCACTCTGCACATGAACACACAACGGGTGGTTTGGGTGATACGGTAATTTTCGCGCTGTTCAATGTGTTCAAAACTGACGCGCAACAAATCAATGTGAGTTTAGGTGTCAACGCACCGACAGGTGACGCACAAATTCAGTTACGCGATACGCATCAACAAAATTTGGGTTTTATTCATTACGGAATGCAATTGGGAAGTGGTACGTGGGATGTCAAACCTGCTGTGACTTATACTGTGAATATAGATGATTGGTCATTTGGCGCACAATTGAACGGCACGAAACGTTTGGAAATTCACAATAAAGCAGGTTTTGCGCTCGGTGATATTTTTCAATCAACAGCGTGGGGCGGTTACAGTTGGACAAATTGGTTGGCGACTTCGGTACGTGGCGTTTATACGTCACAAGGCGCGTTAAATGGCGCGTATCGTGGTGTTTATCATCAAATTGGCGTGATGGATTACACCAAAAATTACGGCGGACAATTTGTTGATGTGGGCTTTGGCATTAACGCTTCGATGCCAAACGGAAGTTTGCAAGGTAATCGCGTGAGTTTTGAATGGTTACAGCCTGTTCTTGATGACGTGAATGGCTACCAATTACCGCGTGAAGGCGCGTTGTCGGTAACATGGAATTATGCGTTTTAATGAATTACCTTTTGTTTTTACGTTCACGGCAATGGGCAGTCCGTGTGAATTACAGTTTTACGCGCCAAACGATTTTATCGCTGAAAAAATTGCCCAGCAAATCATGGCAGACGTGTATCGATTAGAGCGCAAATATTCGCGTTATCGTCCTGACAGTTTTCTATCAAAAATCAATCAAGTTGCAAAATCAGGTGGTTCAATTTCAATCGATGAAGAAACGGAGGGGTTATTGAATTACGCGCAAACGTGTTACGAACTCAGTGACGGTTTGTTTGATATTACGTCTGGAATTTTGCGGCAAGCGTGGCGATTTGATACGAACGTTTTACCTGACGATAAACAGATTCAAACGTTATTGAAAAAAGTTGGTTTGCAATATATTCGTTGGGGAAATTCAACATTGACATTTTTACAAGCAGGAATGGAAATTGATTTCGGTGGAATAGTCAAAGAATA
This sequence comes from uncultured Pseudomonadota bacterium, assembly GCA_903877065.1. Taxonomy (GTDB): domain Bacteria; phylum Pseudomonadota; class Gammaproteobacteria; order Methylococcales; family Methylomonadaceae; genus UBA10906. The sequence goes on along the minus strand of CAIRCR010000220.1, from coordinate 580 downwards.
TGCGGCGGACAGAGCTATGACGCTGTGTTTAAATTCGGATATTTCGCACGGAATTGTTAATTTGGGTGGCGATATAAAAATCATCGGCGCACATCCTGACGGCAGTGCGTGGCGCGTCGGCATTCAACATCCGCGAAATAAAATCAAAGTCTGGAAAACGTTAAAACTAAAGTCTGGTGCGTTGGCAAGTAGCGGTGATTATGAGCGTTGCATGGTGATTAACGGCGTGCGTTATGGGCATATTTTGAATGCAAAAACAGGTTATCCCGTTAAACATTTAGCAGCTGTCAGCGTGGTGGCGGATTTATGTGTTGTCGCGGGAAGTGCTTCGACAATTGCAATGCTCAAAGAAAAAGACGGTGAACGCTGGTTAAAATCACTCGATTTACAAAATTACACGTTTAAAAATGTGTTGATACGCGATGTTCGACTTTTTAGGGGCGTTGGTGCATAAATAACAAGTGAAATAAGCATCTCTATTGCCTACCAAATTTAAGACGGATTTACCCTAACTCGCACCGAAACCAGCAATTCTCATTATGAAATCAAACAGCTTCAGGGATAGGAATTTTGGTAGTGC
>CAIRCR010000219.1 GCA_903877065.1 uncultured Pseudomonadota bacterium | reverse complement strand
TATCGGTGCAATAAAGTGCTGGTCAACTTAAAAAATAATACTCACGAGCCGATGGAGACAGCCTCACCACGAATACTCACGCGCCGGGAAGGGTCATTCAGCACTGCCAATGTACCAATCCCATGTAATAGTTCCAACATTTGTGGAATATGGCGCGGCAGATATGGGCATTGCAGGTAAAGATGTTTTAATTGAACACGGTGCTGAAAATATATATGAGCCACTCGACTTAAACATTGCCCGTTGTAAATTGATGACTGCGGCACACAAAGACGCGCCACAAATTTCAGGGCGTGTTCGCGTCGCAACAAAATACGTCAAGATTGCTCAATCTTATTTTGCGAGCTTAGGCATTCAGGCTGAAATTATTAAACTTTACGGCTCAATGGAACTTGCACCGCTTGTTGGTTTAGCCGATTGCATTGTCGATTTAGTTGACACTGGCAACACGCTTCGCGCCAATAATTTAGAACCACGCGAGTTAATCATGAATATCAGCTCACGTTTAGTTGTAAACAAAGCTGCAATGAAAATGAAAAATGCGAAAATTGCCGCGTTACTTTCTCAATTTGAACAAGCATTGACCAATAATTTTAATTCAGAAAAATAATGACTAACTCAGCTTTAGAGCAAACACTACAACAAGCCATTTCAAGTCACCGCGCAGGTGATTTTTCACAAGCAGAACAACTTTATCGAAGTATTTTGCAGGTTCAACCCGCTAATTCTGATGCAAATCACAATTTAGGTGTCCTATTTATTGCAACCAATAAACCTGATGTTGCGTTGCCATTTTTCAAAAAAGCATTAGAAAATAATCCAACTCAAACACAGTTTTGGCTAAGTTATATCGATACGCTTATGAAACTGGAAAGATTTGAATCCGCTAGTATGATTTTAAAACAAGGGCGGGAAAATTACGGTTTACAAGGTGAAAAAGTAGATTTATTAGTTGAACGATTAAGTAAAATTGAGTCTACCGAAAATACGAAAAAGCCAACCAAAAAGTCGCTTGATAAAAAAAATAAAAATCGTAAAGAACCCAGCGAGGACGAAATCAATTTGTTTATTTCGCTGTCCAATCAAAAACATTATGCAAAAGCTGAAAAATTCGCCCGTGATTTAACAAAACGCTTCCCTAATCATATTTTTGGCTGGCGAGCATTAGGTGATGCGTTACAAGAATTGGAAAAATTAGACAATGCGTTAGAAGCACGAAAAAAAGTTGTGAAATTGTCACCAAATGATGCTGACGCTTTTTATAATTTGGGCGTGGTACTTGATAAATTAGAGCGTTTTGCAGAAGCAGAAACAAGTTATTTGCAGGCGATACGTCTTAAACCCAATTATGCGAGTACGCATAACAATCTTGGTAGTGTTCTTAAAAAACAAGGCAAACTTGCAGAAGCTGAAAAAGCCTATCGAGCCGCATTTGCAATCAAACCCGATTATGCCAAAGGCTATAACAACCTTGCCGATGTTCTGAGTGAGCAAGGGAAATTGGTTGCAGCTGAAAGTTATTCTCGTATGGCTTTGGAAATTGATCCCAATTATGGAAATGCACATTACTGTCTTGGCAATATCCTTAAAGAACGTGGAAAATTAGCAGAAGCCGAAGTTTGCTTTCAACGCGCATTAGAAATTAAACCCGATAATGCCGCTTATTATTGTGGTTATGCTGGCACGCTTAACGAATTAGGTCGTTTAGAAGAAGCTGAAACTCATTATCACAAGGCTTTAGAAATTGAACCCGATTCACTTGATGCAAATGGAAATTTGCTTTACGCCTACAATCACACCGTTTTTCATTCACAGGAATTTCGTTTAACAAAAGCAAAACGTTACGGTGAAATTGTCACCAAAAAAGCGACTAAAAAATTCACCAATTGGAAAATTGAACAACAACCCAAACGTTTACGCGTTGGTTTTGTGTCGGGCGATTTTTGTGGTCATCCTGTTGGTTTCTTTTTGGAAAATGTATTGCGCGGATTGCAAGACTCAAATTGCGACATTATCGCTTATTCAACGCATCATCGAATTGACGAAGTCACGGAACGAATTAAGCCCTATTTTCATGAATGGCGACTCATTTTTGGATTAAGCGACAAAGATGCCGTGAAGTTAATTCACAACGATGGCATTCACATTTTGATAGATTTATCAGGGCATACGAAATTTAATCGCTTGCCGTTATTTGCATGGAAACCCGCGCCAATTCAGGTTACTTGGCTAGGTTATTTTGCGACAACGGGCGTTGCTGAAATGGATTATATTTTGGTTGATGAAGCAGGTGTACCTGAAAGTAACCAATGGCATTTTACGGAAAAAGTTAGTTATTTACCTGATTCACGCCTTTGTTTTTCTACACCAAAATACGATATTCCTGTCATGCCGTTACCCGCATTGGCTAACGGTTTTATCACAATTGGTTGCTTTCAACATTTAAGCCGAGTGACTGACGAAGTTTTGGAATTGTGGGGAAGAATTTTTGCCCAGTTGCCAACAGCGCGGATACGTTTTCAAAGTCCGCAATTAAAAGATAGTCAATTTGTCGAAGAATTTCATTTACGTTTAGCGTCTTGCGGCATTGATTCAAATAGAATCAGCACGCATGGCGCGAGTATTCGAGAAGAATATCTCGCCGCACATTCTGAAATCGACCTTATTTTAGATACGTTTCCTTACACAGGCGGCACAAAAACCTGCGAGGCATTGTGGATGGGCGTACCGACGTTAACGTTAGCGGGTGAAACATTATTAGCACGTCAAGGCGCAAGTTTATTATCCGCAGCAGGATTGAATGATTGGGTTGTCAATGACAAAGAAACTTACTTTACAAAAGCGGTGCATTTTGCAAACGACATTCCAGCACTTGCAAATTTACGTCAAAATTTGCGTGAACAGGTTTTAATTTCGCCAATTTTTAATTCAAAACGATTTGCCGAAAACTTTGAGAACACTCTTTGGAAAATGTGGCGTGACTATTCTCAAAATTAGTCCATTTTCCAGACAGTTCGAGATTTTTGGTATTTACGCACCAACGTCTGTAGAATGAAAAACGATTGAAGCAAACCATAACAGGAATTTTTTAGGTGTTTCGTGCGTAGTCTTTAATAATCGCCGAATTGATTCTCAAACATAAATTAGGATAAACGAACGATGTTGAAAACAAAGGCTTATGGTGCTGTAAATAAAAACAGTGTTTTAACTAGCATGGAAATTGAACGCAGAACTCCTCATTCTGACGATGTACAAATTCAAATCATCTACTGCGGCGTGTGTCATTCAGATTTACATACCGCGAGAAATGAATGGAAAACTACCCAATATCCTTGTGTGCCAGGTCATGAAATTGTGGGACGTGTGACATCAATTGGCGACAAGGTTCAACGTTTTAAATTAGGTGATTTAGTCGGTGTTGGCTGTATGGTCGATAGCTGTGGAACGTGTTCATCATGTGCTGATGGTGTAGAGCAATATTGCGAAAATGGATTTACAGGCACTTATAACGGTCCAGTATTTGGCGGTAAAAATACTTACGGCGGCTATTCTCAATCTATTGTTGTAAAAGAATCTTTTGTTTTACATATCAAACATAATGAAGAACAATTAGCTAATGTAGCCCCATTACTTTGTGCAGGAATTACGTTGTATTCACCGTTGCGTCATTGGAATGCTGGTGTGAACAAGCAAGTGGGCATCGTTGGATTAGGCGGACTTGGACACATGGGAGTAAAACTAGCTAGAGCAATGGATTCTCATGTTGTGTTATTCACAACATCCCCTAGCAAAATTGAAGACGGTAAAAAATTAGGCGCACACGAAGTTTGTGTTTCAACAGATGCGAATCAAATGCAAAACTACCTCAACCAATTTGATTTAATTATCAACACGGTTTCGGTTCCGCATGATTTGAATGCTTATTTACAACTATTAAAACGAGATGGCTCAATGGTATTGGTCGGCGCACCAGAAGAGCCGCATCCCTCTCCCGAAGTGTTTAATCTCATTTTTAAACGTCGTCAATTAGCGGGTTCTCTGATTGGTGGCATCGCAGAAACTCAAGAAATGCTCGATTTTTGTGCTGATAATAACATCGTGTCAGACATTCAAATTATACCGATGGACTATATCAATACGGCTTATGAAAGAATACTGAAAAGTGATGTCAAATACCGTTTTGTTATTGATATGAACACAATATGAAATAAAAAACATTTTGGTTAAAGGCGAAGAAACAACAATTAGTAATCCATTTTTAAATTCCCTTTTAAGCTCAAAAAATTATGATAAATATCACCATTAAAAAACTGAATGCCAGCGATGCCAATTTCACCACGCAATTACAGGATTTATTGGCGTGGAACGAAACGGACGATTTAGCGATTCATCAACGTGTTTTGGATATTATTTCTGATGTGCGAAAAAACGGTGATGCGGCGGTGATTGAATACACCAATCGATTCGACCATTGCACTATTTCTATGGCGAGTGAATTAGAAATTCCAAACGAAAAATTAAAAGCGGCTTGGAATAGTTTACCTGCCGAACAATCGCACGCGTTAGAACAAGCCGCACAACGTATTCGTTTGTATGCCGAAAAACAAAAAATGGAATCGTGGCAATATACCGAAGCGGACGGAACCGTTTTGGGTCAAAAAATCACGCCGTTGGATCGTGTTGGTTTGTATGTTCCAGGTGGAAAAGCGGCTTATCCCTCGTCTGTTTTAATGAATGCGATTCCCGCAAAAGTTGCTGGTGTGCCTGAATTGATAATGGTTGTTCCCACGCCAAACGGCGAAACGAATGAATTAGTTTTAGCAGCTGCGTATTTAGCTGGCGTTGACAGAGCGTTTGCAATTGGTGGCGCACAAGCTGTTGCCGCATTAGCTTACGGTACGCAAACAATTCCAGCTGTGGCAAAAATCGTAGGGCCTGGAAATATGTATGTGGCGACCGCGAAAAAATTAGTTTTTGGGCAAGTTGGCATTGATATGATTGCTGGTCCTTCGGAAATTTTGATTATTTGCGATGGAAAAACGAATCCTGATTGGATTGCGATGGATTTATTTTCACAAGCTGAACATGACGAAGACGCACAATCCATTTTAATTAGTAACGACGCGGCATATTTGGAAGCCGTTGAAGCGAGTATTAACGCGCTTTTACCAACGATGGAACGCGCTGAAATTATTCGCACATCATTAACAAATCGAGGCGCGTTGATTTTAGTTGAAAATTTGGAGCAAGCGGCTGAAGTTGCGAACATTATTGCGCCAGAACATTTAGAGTTGTCGGTTGAAAATCCAGAGAGTTTGTGCGAGAAAATTCGACACGCAGGCGCAATTTTTATGGGACGTTATACTGCTGAAGCATTAGGCGATTATTGCGCTGGACCTAATCATGTTTTGCCTACGTCAAGTACAGCACGTTTTTCTTCGCCATTAGGTGTGTATGACTTTCAAAAAAGATCGAGTTTAATCAATTGTTCAGCAAAAGGTGCGAATACGTTGGGAAAAATAGCCTCGACACTGGCGAGAGGTGAAAGTTTAACAGCCCATGCACGTTCGGCAGAATATCGCTTTAAATAGCATAAAACATAGCAAAAAATCGGGAAAACATTTAGTTTTAGTCAAAAAATGAACAAAATCAAAACTAAAAGTGGACATCAAATCCAAAACCTGTAAAATGCGCGTCTCAATACGGGGCTATAGCTCAATTGGTAGAGCGCAACACTGGCAGTGTTGAGGTCAGCGGTTCGATTCCGCTTAGCTCCACCAAGGTATTAAAAGTTTAAATTTAGTCTCCATCGTCTAGTGGCCTAGGACACTGCCCTTTCACGGCGGTAACAGGGGTTCGAACCCCCTTGGAGACGCCACTTATCTTCGTTGTAATATTTCGTTTTTTCTTAAACAAATCCAATTTTTACCACGCAGGAATTCGTCATGAGTCTTTTGCCTGAACATTTAAAATACGCTCGTTCACATGAATGGGTGCAAGTTGAAACTAATAATCTTTTGCGTGTTGGAATTACTGATTTCGCACAAAAAGAATTAGGTGATTTAGTTTACGTTACCATGCCACAAATCGGTCAGCGTGTTGTTGCCAACGCAACGTGTGTTGTAATCGAATCCGTCAAAACCGCTTCCGATATTTCAAGCCCAGCTTCTGGTGAAGTTATTGCCATCAATGATGCTGTTGTTGAAAACCCTGAAATTATCAATGACGATGCTTATGCCTCCTGGCTCTTTTGCATAAAAGCCGACGATTTGTCTGACTTGGACAAATTACTCTCCTCCACCGATTACAAAACGATGATCACCGCATAATGGCAAACCAAAACGCTAAAGGCTTTAAACGCATTTACAACGCTATCTTCTTTTCAGCTGCTGGATTCAAAGCAACTTGGCAGCATGAAGAAGCGTTTCGACAAGAAATGGTACTTTTAATCATTGCTAGTCCAGCCGCGATTTTTTTAGCTAAAACACCTGTCGAAATGCTACTTTTAATCGGTAGCGTTGTTTTAGTCTTATTGGTTGAATTACTAAATTCAGCCATTGAAGCCGCTGTTGATCGAATTGGTTTTGAACATCATGAACTTTCTGGACGCGCCAAAGATATTGGTTCAGCGGCTGTTATGTTGTCGCTAGCATGGGCAGCAATCACTTGGTTAGTTATCTTAATTTTTTAAAACAGGTTAAATTTATGAGTGCGTTAATTTGTGGTTCTATGGCTTACGACACGATTATGGTGTTTCACGACAAATTTAAGCATCACATTTTGTCCGAAAAAATTCATATGCTAAATGTGTCCTTTCTTGTGCCAGTCATGCGTCGTGAATACGGTGGTTGTGCGGGTAATATCGCTTACAATTTAAAATTACTTAACGAAGAACCATTGATTATGGCGACCGTAGGGCATGATTTTGAACCTTACGCGCAGTGGCTAAATCATCATAAAATCAGTTTGCAATTTATACGCACTCTCGACAATCAATACACGGGGCAGGCTTACATCACTACCGATGAAGACGGTAATCAGATTACCGCGTTTCACCCTGGAGCAATGAATTTTTCACACCTGAATTCAGTTTCTACCGCTAAAAATGATATTCGCATCGGCATCGTTTCACCCGACGGTAAAGAAGGCATGGAGTTACACGCGAAAGAATTTGCAGAGCTTGAAATTCCATTTATTTTTGATCCAGGTCAAGGAATGCCGATGTTTAACGGCACGGAATTATTGACACTGATTGAACAAGCAACATGGTTAACGCTAAACGATTATGAAGCTGAATTGATGCAAGAACGCACTGGTTTGACACTCGCGCAACTGGCTGAAAAAGTGGAAGCGTTAATTATTACTAAAGGTGGTGACGGCTCAACGATTTACACCATCGGCAAAGAAATTCACATTCCTGCCGCTTCGGTTGTTAACCTTGCTGATCCGACAGGTTGCGGTGATGCGTATCGCGCTGGTTTGTTATATGGTTTGCTCAATAAATTCGATTGGGAAATCACTGGACGCATTGCATCATTGATGGGCGCAATCAAAATCGAACATCACGGAACACAAAATCATTGGTTCAATTTAGAAAAATTCAAACAACGTTACCTTGAAAGTTTTGGTAACAGTTTCTAAAAATAATGCTCAAAAATACTCAAAACCTGCTCGATATTATGGTGCAATTGCGTCATCCTGAAACGGGCTGTGCGTGGGATGTTAAACAAGATTTTGCAAGTTTAATTCCTTACGTTATCGAAGAAGCCTACGAAGTCGTCGATGCCATTGAACGTGAAGATTTAGACGATTTGCGTACCGAATTGGGCGATTTACTTTTACAAGTCGTGTTTCATTCGCAAATTGCCAATGAACGCGGCTTGTTTTCATTTGAGCAAGTTGCCGAATCGATTGCCAATAAATTGATTCGTCGTCATCCGCACGTTTTCGCCGATGCTGTTTTTGAAACGGATGCGGAGCGTCACGCGGCTTGGGAACAGTCCAAAGCTGACGAACGCAAAGAAAAAAATCCCGAATTAAAAAGCGTTTTGTCTGGCGTAGCACGCTCACTCCCCGCTCTTTTGGAATGCGAAAAAATTCAAGATCGTGCCGCTCAACATGGTTTTGATTGGAAAACACTACCACCCGTTTTTGATAAAGTTTTAGAAGAATTAGACGAAGTCAAAGACGCGTGGCAATCGGGTAATCAAGCACATATTCAAGAAGAAATTGGTGATTTACTGCTCGTTGTGGTGAATTTAGCGCGGCATTTAAACGTAAATCCAGAAATTGCTCTCAAACAAAGCACACAAAAATTTTCCAAACGATTTCATTACATCGAAAAACACGTTGCCGCATCGGGTCGTGTTTTGAAAGACTGTCATTTAGATGAATTAGACGCGCTTTGGAATGATGCAAAACGTGCTTGATCCGTCAATAGTAATCAGGACAAAAAAGTTAAGCCACTTTTCGAAAAAGTTTCAAAATTAGCGGCAGACATCAAAGTATTAGCTGAATACCGACGTTTGCGGTTATAAAAATCTCAACGTATTCAAAGATAGTTTTGCAAACCAAGCCCGCTTTTTCACCAATCGACCAATCGACGACTAATCATTTCGCCCCAGTCACGCAAATCAGGATAAATTCACTCTGTGCCGTAGTTTTGGCAACTCTCGTTGAACGATTTAATGATGAGTTTTATTAAACGTTCATGTGCGTAAATTTCGAAAATACTGACTAAAAACCTAAAGATTTCACTTGTAAGTTCGATAAACAAGCATTAGATAATTTAATTTAAAAATTTACGATGAAATCTTTGTTTCCTTTACTTTTCGCCACGCTTTTTTATCCCTCGTTTGTTTACGCCGAAGAACCGTCGATTAAATCGCCTGGTGCAGATATGGCAAATTTTCCAAATGGTTCATTCACGTTGCCACAAGGTTCTGCTTATGCTGAAACAGGCGGAAATTACAATTCAAAAAGCACTTATTCTTCTGAGCAATATAACGTCAGTTATTTATTGCGTTACGGCTTGACCGATAATATCGAATTACGTTTAATGTCAGATGGCTACACATTTGTAAATGATGGAAACAAAACAAAAGGTATAAGCCCTCAAACGTTCGATATTAAATGGCATTTAATTGATGCAAATGAAAATCTAATGTTGCCTTCGATAGCCGTTGAATTTGGCACACAAACAACATGGGCAGACGATGCTTTTAAAGAAAGTACATTGCCATTTTTGGGATTAAATTTTGATAATTCATTGCCGTATGATATTGCGTTAAATTATAGCGTCGGCTTTGATTCACAACTCAATGCCAACGGAAATAAAGAATATCTACTTGCACTAAGCTGGGCATTCCAACGTGATGTGACAAAAGATGTTGCCGTTTTTGTAAACGGTTATACAAACACATTAGCTGGCTTAACAACATCTGCAATCGGTGGCGGCGGACAGTGGACGCTAACGGAGCGTGTGGCTGTTTTCAGCAATGTTGCGGCGGGATTAACAACTAACACGCCAGATGTTTATGGCTTGCTAGGTTTTGCCGTTGCATTATTCTAAATAACGCAATCACTTTGAAAATAACTTCAATCAAGTTATTCATTTATTGGGTAAGCTCTCCACACGTTAAACACGCTTTATTTTTTCTCAATTTCAACGTATTAAATTCCATCGTCAAACCATCAATGGCGAGTAATCGTCCCGTTAACGTTTCGCCGATTTCGGCAATCAGTTTAATTGCTTCCAACGCCTGAATGCTTCCGACAATTCCGACAATCGGTGAAATTACGCCGTTTGTTGAACACGTTTGTAATTCTTCACCGCCACTCTGATAAAGGCAGTTGTAGCAAGGGCTGTCATTCTTATTTGGTGTAAAAACAGAAACTTGCCCTTCAAAACGAATTGCAGCACCTGAAACAAGCGGTGTTTTTTGCCTTACACACGCCGCGTTAATCGCAAATCGTGTCGCAAAATTATCGCTACAATCTAAGACCACATCAGCATTTTTGACTTCATTTTCAAGCGTTTCATCTGCCAGCTTTGCTTTTACTGCTTTCACATTTACATCGGGATTTAAATTTTTTAGCGTGTTAAGGGTTGAAACAACTTTATCAATCCCTATATCTGCCGTGTGATGAGCAATTTGCCGTTGTAAATTAGACAAATCGACGCTGTCATCGTCATAAATTACCAGATGACCAACACCAGCCGCAGCTAAATACATGGCGGCGGGAGAACCTAAACCGCCAGCTCCGACAATTAAGACTTTTGCATTGAGCAATTTAAGTTGCCCTTCAATGTCGATTTGAGGAAGCATAATTTGACGGCTGTAGCGATAAAGTTGGTTGTCATTCATGGTTTTTTTGGATTGGCAGTAAGTAATTCAAGTTTTCCCCACAACTGTGGGATTGTTTTTTATTTTAATCTATCTTAGGAGTTTTACATGAAAATTACCCCATTACACGACCGCGTTATCGTTAAACGTGTTGCAGAAGAAACCGTCACATCAGGCGGCATCGTTTTACCAGGTTCTGCGGCTGAAAAACCAAGTCAAGGCGAAGTCTTAGCAATTGGTACAGGAAAAGTTTTAGACAACGGTTCAGTTCATTCAATGCACGTTAAAGTCGGTGACAAAGTGTTATTCGGCAAATACTCAGGCAGCGAAGTCAAAATCGACGGCGAAGACGTTATCGTGATGCGTGAAGACGACATCATGGCGATTTTAGGTTAATTCTTTTTCAACAAGCATTCTCAACTTTAAATAATAGGAATCCAAAACATGGCAGCAAAAGAAGTTTTATTCGGTGATGACGCAAGAGTTCGTATGGCGCGTGGCGTGAACATTTTAGCCAACGCAGTAAAAGTGACTTTAGGCCCTAAAGGTCGTAACGCGATTTTAGACAAAAGTTACGGCGCACCAACGATTACCAAAGACGGTGTTTCAGTTGCTAAAGAAATCGAATTAAAAGACAAATTCGAGAACATGGGCGCACAAATGGTGAAAGAAGTTTCATCAAAAACGTCTGACGTAGCGGGCGACGGTACAACGACTGCAACGGTTTTAGCACAATCAATCGTGAACGAAGGCTTGTAAGCGGTTGCCGCTGGCATGAACCCAATGGATTTAAAACGCGGTATTGATTTAGCTTGCACGAAAGCCGTTGAAGCGGTGGTTGCGTCTGCAACACCTTGTGCAGACAACAAAGCAATCGCGCAAGTCGGTACAATTTCGGCGAACTCTGACGAATCTGTTGGTCAAATCATTGCCGAAGCAATGGAAAAAGTCGGCAAAGAAGGTGTAATCACCGTTGAAGAAGGTTCAGGTTTGGACAATTCTTTAGATGTGGTTGAAGGGATGCAGTTCGATCGCGGTTATTTGTCACCTTACTTCATCAACAAACAAGACAGCATGAGCATCGAATTAGACGATCCGATGATTTTGATTTACGACAAAAAAATCTCAAACATCCG
>CAIRCR010000218.1 GCA_903877065.1 uncultured Pseudomonadota bacterium | reverse complement strand
TTCCGTTTGCTCCTGCATTACCACCTGAAACACTACCAACTTGATCTCCACCAAAAGTACAATTGTTAATTGTTACACTTAAAGCTCCTTCCTTATCTAAATAAAATTCTTGACCATTATCAAAAGCAGTGTTGACAGAAGAAGATTTTAAAAATACTATTCCATTTTCTGCATTACCCGAAGATTTACAAATAATTTTAAAAAGCATTCAACATAAAAAACCAATAGAAAGCAAAAAACGGCAAATTTCAGACATAGCTACGCTGTAAAAAGCAAAACTACGAATTTTGAGATACAGCCTCAAGAGAAAATAAACGCGGATAATGATTAAAAGAATGTAGAAAATCTGTCAAAACGTCCCAACCATCAACAGCTAACAGATAAAAATCAATAAGAAGATTATTTTTAACAATAAACTTCCACTGAACAGGTGATAAAACACCTATTTCCTCAGCATCGTCGTCTAATTTGTCAGAAATTTGTTGGTCTGAAATATCATCAACACATAACTTTTGTTTTAAACCCGTAGACCAAATAAGCTGCTGCTGTCCGTGCATAGAATGCGCGTATTCTTGAATAATTGGTATTAAACGCTCATCAACAGTATCACGATAAAGACGAGCCAATGCCCAAGGCGTGTAACCTTTACGAGAATTTTTAATATGCGCTTTAGTCAATTCCGAGGAAACATCCCAGCTTGATTCGGGTTCACAACCCCATTTTGCAATATATTCTGCCGCAAAATCACCATTCTGGACTTGCAAACCATGTTCACGACTTGGTTCATCAAAACCCGCTTTAATCGCAGAATCACGCCAAATGTCATAATAAGTTTGTTCAAAATCCTTTAAAAAAGCCACATAAGCGGGATTTGATTCTAAAGCAACGCCATCAAACGCATCCGCATTATGTAAAAAAATTTCATGAACGTGCAAATGCCAACCATTAAGCCACGTTACTGTAAGTTCCAACGCCTTTATATCGCCATAAACACTAAAACGTTCACGCATTTTCTTATATTGAGAATGCTCCTTCATGTACTTATCAGCTAAACGCAACCTATCGCGCAAAGAAACCAAACTATCGACTTTCGTATGTGGGAAAGTACGAGTAACAAAAGAAACCACCCCACCGCATGATTTATAGGTTTCAATGGCTTGATTCATTTCTACGCGCCGACGCTCAGTAATTTTTGCCGCACAAACTGGGTCATGCCAAACACTAGAACAAGTCTGAACATTAGAAACGGAAACCGTGTTATGAGATTTACTTTTAAAAACACCAACGCCATGCCCGTTACTTTGAACAACACAACCACATTTTGAAACGCGATATTCAGGCAACAACTTAGCCATGACACGCCGCAAAGACAATCGGTCTTCTAATGGAGAACGCGAAGATTGAAGAATAAATTTACGCTTTTTACCTTTGCCTTTAACATTAAATGTCAAAAGTTCACCCGTATCGGTATCAATAGACCGAACTTGCTTAAAATCTGTTCCGTTAAAATCAAACAGCTTCAAATCCTCGCAACGAGGAGACTTTTTGGCATCTTGTAAATCGCGTAATTCTTTTAAAACATGAAAATTAGTAGCCGCTGTAATAACAGGCTTTATCCGTTTATGCTTTTTTCGCTTTAAATCGTATTCAAGAAAATCACCAACATTTAACCCCGATTCAATCACAGCAGAAATATCAGTAACCAAATCATCCAAACTAGAATCTAAAAAAGCCCCGCCCCCGCAATCGCCGAACTTTTTGCAAGTCTTAACGAGGGCTTCGCCAACAACTGGAACTGGTGTATTTAAAAACCAATCACGAGCCACCCGCGCCGAATTTAAATTATTCATAAAGAAGAAGTAATTAAATCCGCACAATAAAGATGGTCTTCAAAAAAACGGTCTTTGGGTTCTAAATTAAAAATTTCGGAAGGCTTCAAACCAATAATTTTAGAGATATAAAGACGAACGCGGCGAGATGAACCCGTGCGGTCATTAGCAATAGTGCGAGAAACAGAAGAAGGATTAATCGAAAGCTCACGAGCAACAATAGAAATCGTTTTACCGTGCTTACTTAATAAAAGTTGAATTTTTTGCTTATCCATAATATACATTTGCTTAAT
>CAIRCR010000217.1 GCA_903877065.1 uncultured Pseudomonadota bacterium | reverse complement strand
CGTACCATTAAAGTTCATAAGAACCAAAACATTATCCCAATGACTATCGCCGCTCATAACACACCACCTATAAAAAATAATTGAAATTCCATTACCCATTCCCCCACATAACGGCAAAGTCTTGAATATGGTAGAGTTCACCAGCTTTAACGCTAAAATTCATTGCTACTGCATCTGTACCAGCGTCACCATCAAGGCGAACTTCGATAAGTGAATCCTGCCCGTAATCTGTCATATCGGCATCTGCCTTAATTCTAAACCAGCCAATTTTTCCACTCGATTTCGCTGTTAGTAACCATGTTTGCTCCTCGTCTTTTCGGATTATCCTGTTGTAAGGAATGCCAAACTTTATGCCTGTAATCGAACCTAAAAACTGCCCCGTAACTCCATGATTTGCTGAATACGGACGATTGCCAGTGTAAAATTCAATCGTGCCGTTATCGAAGATGTTGGCGATACCATTGCCCTGTAACAGCTTATCGACAAACCCGTTCGACGCTTTTGATTGGTTCTCAGGAGCAAGATAAACAAACTCAATTCGCAGTTGTTTTAGCTCAAATTCAGTAAAGAATTGAGTAACGCTTTCACTGGAAAATAAAATAGGGTTTATTTTCTCAAACAACATAACAGGCTCTATCGCAATATCACCTTCTAAATTGACGAGTATTGGCGGATAAGCCGCTAAGGTTGCAACTGGCTTAACTTCGATAGTGCTGCTTGCTACGAGCGTTTTTGGCGTAATAACTGGTGGTATTACTGGCGGTGGTACAGCAACACATGAAATTTTTGGATAAGGTTTTGTTGGCGGGAACACTTCACTATTTCGATTGTCACCAATTGTGAAACGCAAATCACTTAGGTAATAATCTGAAAATACGGTATCTGCCGTAGATGTGGGAAACGGAACTTCGCCAATCAGAAATAAATCAGTAGATTTAGGTATGGCTTTACTCATATCAACAGCTAGAACACTTACGCCGTCTATGTAAACGTGTTCATTCGTAATTCTTAGATGCCCCCATTTTCCACGAGTAAAGCACGCCGTTACTGCTGATTGTTGTACTACGCTTGGAGTAGCAGAAGATGACGAACCAATCACTAACTCAACCCTTAACCCATCGGTTAGACGAATACCGATGTTTCTATTTGAGTGAGAAGCAGTTGAATTGCCGAGAGAGAATATCCGCTTATACCCCGTCCATGAAATTACATAAATCCAAAATTCAAGGCAGAATTTGGATGTAGGCGATAACCCCATATCGCCGTTAATCTGCGGTATTGTGTAAAGCGACTTATCGTTTAAGTGCATTACGCCTGCGCTTAAATTTTTCTCTATCGTAGTGAAATCATCTATAGAGCCGCGTGCAGTAAGTGTGTTAAGAGTTCGAGTTATCGTATGCCCTTTTATATCAATGATTGGCGAGCTATCGCACGGCATGAATAATACGACTTTTTCAAACAGTGGGTCACAGTTACCTGTTGCCGATGGCGTTGAAGTAAACGTTGATGTAGAAGTAATCGATATTTCAAAAACATTTTCTTTGTACAGTGAGAACGCGGGTAAAAGCTCTATTTCAGATTGAATTGATGCGTCTAACGGCACTATTTCACCATCAACAGGTGCAGTTTTCTTTGGTTTTTTAGTGAAATCCTTGAATGTAGCTTTAGGCTCAATTCTAATGAAATTGTTTGTTCCAAAGGCAAATGTTGCAGCCATTGTTATTG
>CAIRCR010000216.1 GCA_903877065.1 uncultured Pseudomonadota bacterium | reverse complement strand
AAAGAAATTTTATTTTTAAATAACGAACTTTCTTGATGCAAGAATTTTGATGCTATTAGCTGCCTATCAATCATAATAAATTCATGTAAATTTTTGTTGTAAAGATTACGCAAGCTTTTTAATTTAATGCCCATCTCGTTTTGACGTAAATAAATTCTCCTTACATAATGACAGAAAAGAAATCTGGTTCACAAAGACCAACCTCTCCACATTTGCAAATTTACAAATGGAATATTTCTTCTTTGGGCTCAATCATGCACCGCTTAACTGGCGTGATGCTTTACTTCTCAATCATCGCCATTTCTTGGTATATCGTTTATTATACTTACCAAATCAATATCGCCGAATCTTCTGAAAACTGCGATTGTCCGATGAATGAAATCATCAACAATCTTTTTGCTCTGGCGGCAATTGGCGTAACTTTTGCTCTTTACTATCACTTCTGCAACGGCATTCGTCATTTATTCTGGGACATGGGCAAAGGTTTTGAAAAATCAACCGTCAAAAAAACCGGACTTCTAACCATAGCTCTTTCATTGATTTTTACTGTACTAACAGTTGGCGTGACTCTTTACCTAAAATATTTCTAAATTTATGAATAAAATTAAAATTGCTCCTTCAACCAAAAGCGGAGTACATCACTGGCTGATGCAAAGAATTTCGGCAATCGCCTTAATTCCATTAATTTTTTGGTTAGTTCTTTCATTCACTCAAATCGCTGAAGATCCTCAAGGTTATTTACCGGTTTTTTTCGCTTATCCACTTAACGCAGTGCTTGGAATTTTATTGATTACAACCTCACTTTATCACGGCGCTTTGGGACTTCGCGTTGTTATCGAAGATTATATTTCAAACAAAACCAAAATGCATTTTTACATTATGCTGGTAAATTTTCTTTCGATCGTAACCTCTGTAGCAGTGGTTATATCAATAATCAGACTTCACTTAATTGGATAATATTTAAAAAAAATGTCAGAAAAAAAAATCGGAAATTACACAATAATTGATCATGAATTCGACGTTGTAGTTGTAGGCGCTGGCGGTGCCGGACTTCGCGCAACTTTCGGCATGGCACAAAAGGGCTTGTCAACAGCTTGTATTTCAAAAGTATTTCCAACCCGCTCCCACACAGTTGCTGCACAAGGTGGAATTTCTGCTGCTCTGGGAAATATGGGTGACGATGATTGGCGCTGGCATATGTACGACACTGTAAAAGGTTCAGACTGGCTGGGCGATCAAGATGCCATCGAATATATGTGTCGCGAAGCGCCTGCTGCAATTATTGAACTTGAACATTATGGCGTGCCTTTTTCACGCACCAAAGAAGGGAAAATTTATCAACGTCCTTTCGGCGGCATGACCAAAGAATTCGGCGAAGGCGGACCAGCTCAAAGAACTTGCGCTGCCGCCGATAGAACAGGGCATGCAATTTTACACACGCTTTACCAGCAATCTCTAAAACATAACGCTCAATTTTTCATCGAATATTTCGCCCTTGATTTAATCATGGAAAACGGCATTTGTCGTGGCATCACCGCTCTTTCAATGGTTGATGGAACTATGCATCGTTTTAAAGCGCAAATTGTTGTTCTTGCAACTGGCGGTTATGGTCGCGCTTATTTTTCTGCTACCTCTGCACACACTTGCACTGGCGACGGAAACGCTATGGCGCTTCGTGCTGGGCTTCCACTCCAAGATATGGAATTCGTCCAGTTTCACCCAACCGGCGTTTACGGTTCAGGATGTTTAATAACTGAAGGTGCTCGTGGCGAAGGTGGATATTTAGTCAACTCTGAAGGCGAAAGATTTATGGAGCGTTACGCTCCAAGCGCCAAAGATTTAGCAAGTCGTGATGTGGTTTCGCGCGCCATGACGATGGAAATTTTAGCCGGACGTGGTGTTGGTCCAAATAAAGACCACATTTATTTGCACTTGAATCATCTAGATCCAAAAGTTCTTCACGAAAGACTTCCCGGAATTTCTGAAACCGCCAAAATTTTCGCCGGCGTTGATGTAACTAAACAACCAATTCCAGTTCTTCCAACTGTTCACTATAATATGGGTGGCATTCCAACTAATTTCAAAGCTGAAGTTTTAACTGTTAAAAATGGTAAATCTGAAACTGTTCCTGGATTAATGGCAATTGGCGAAGCTGCTTGCGTTTCGGTTCATGGTGCTAACCGTTTGGGCTCAAACTCATTACTTGATCTTGTGGTATTTGGGCGCGCCGCTGCTATTCGTGCTGCTGAACTTATTAAACCAAATACTAAACATTCTGAACTTCCTGACAATGCTGGCGCCGAATCAATTGAGCGTTTCGATAAAATTAGAAATTCCGATGGCAAAACTTCCACCTCTAAAATTCGCGATGAAATGCAAAAATGCATGCAACTTCATGCTGCGGTATTTAGAACTGAAGATTCGTTATCTAAGGGTGCTGAAAAAATGCATGAAATTTTT
>CAIRCR010000215.1 GCA_903877065.1 uncultured Pseudomonadota bacterium | reverse complement strand
TAAGGCAATTATTACCGATATTGAAGGCACAACTTCTTCGTTGTCGTTTGTGAAAGACAGCCTTTTTCCTTACGCTCGTACTCATCTTGCTGAATTTGTCCAAGCGAATGCAAATAGCGAAACGGTGCAGAAATTACTCACTGACGTGAATGCTGAAGTTGGTACGGATTTAACGTTGGCGCAAGCTATTGATCAGTTAATTGCATGGATTGATACGGATCAAAAAATCACGCCGTTGAAATCGTTGCAAGGTTTAATTTGGGAGGCGGGTTATCAAAATGGCGAATTGATTGGGCATTTATACCCCGACGCAATTCGCAATTTAAAAACGTGGAAAGCACAAGGTTTTGATTTATACATCTACTCTTCGGGTTCGGTTTACGCACAAAAATTATTGTTTGCTCACACAGAAGCGGGTGATTTAACGCCTTTATTTTCAGGTTATTTCGATACGCACATTGGCGGCAAACGAGACAGCAATTCTTACGAAAATATTGTCGCGCATATCGGTTTAGCTGCGGAGCAATTATTATTTTTATCGGACATTGAAGAAGAATTAGATGCGGCTCAAGCTGCGGGTTTGCACACAATTTGGTTGATTCGAGATGAACAGCCAGAAGCAGGTGCAACTCATTGGCAAGTCATAGATTTTGATGCGATTGAATTGGATCGGTTAACGTCATGAGTCAAAAAATGTCGTTGCAAGAACAACTACTTAAATCAGGATTAGTGAGTAGTTCCAAAGCTAAAAGCATCAAAACTGAAAAACACAAACAAGTCCAACAACAGCGGCATCACAAAGTCGAAGTCGTGGACGAAGTAAAACTGCTCGCACAGCAAGCGCAAGCTGAAAAAATTGAACGCGATCGTGCTTTGAATCAATTGCAACAAGCGCAAGCACAACAAAAAGAAGTGCAAGCGCAAATTAAGCAAATGATTGAGCAAAACATAGTTCCCATTGATACGCGAAATGCAGAAATTGCTTACCATTTCACCGATACGAATAAAGTAAAAACGCTTTATGTAAACGAAAATCTGCGTGATCAATTAGCAAAAGGTAAATTAGCCATTGTTAAAGCAGAATCAGGTTACGCACTTGTGAGTCGTGAAATTGCACAAAAAATAAAAGAACGCGACGACAAGCGTGTTTTAGCATGGAACGAACCTAAGTCAGAATCAGTCATTGATGATCCTTACGCCGCCTACGAAATCCCTGATGATTTAATGTGGTAATGCAGTCCATCAACCGAATCCCCTTTCATTCATTTTAGCGAAAATCAACATGAACAAAAAAATTACTCGCGCTCTCGTCAGCGTTTCGGACAAAAGCGGCATTGTGGAATTTTGCCGTCACCTAAATCGGCTTGGTATTGAAATTTTATCGACGGGCGGCACATTCAAAATTTTGACTGAAAACAATATCACCGCAACCGAAGTTGCCGATTACACGGGCTTTCCTGAAATGATGGCTGGACGAGTTAAAACATTGCATCCGAAAATTCATGGTGGAATTTTGGGGCGACGTGGCATTGATGACGCAGTTATGGCGGCAAATGACATTTGTGCCATTGATATGGTTGTCGTCAATTTATATCCGTTTGAAGAAACCATTGCCAACCCCGATTGTGATTTTGAAACGGCAATTGAAAACATTGACATCGGTGGTCCTTCGATGATTCGCGCCGCTGCAAAAAATCATGCGGACGTTGCGGTTGTTGTGAATCCTGACGATTACGCTGAAATTATGACCGAACTTAATGAAACAAACGGTGCGTTATCCGCGACGACACGATTTAATTTGGCGTTAAAAAGTTTTGAAAGCACAGCAAACTACGATACGGCAATTGCAACGTATTTAAGCGGTTTAAATAACGTCCAATTTCCAAAAACGTTGAACCTGCAATTTGAGCAAGAACAAATTTTGCGTTACGGTGAAAATCCGCATCAAAACGCCGCTTTTTATGTTGAAAAAAATGCGGCTGTCGGAACAATTGCTTACGCAAAACAATTACAAGGCAAAGCATTGTCTTATAACAACATTGCCGATGCTGATGCCGCTTTGGAATGCGTGAAATCGTTTGTTGAAAAACCGACCTGTGTGATTGTAAAGCACGCGAATCCTTGTGGTGTCGCAAACGCAAATACGCTTTTAACCGCTTACGATTTAGCTTACGCCACCGATCCAACGTCGGCTTTTGGGGGGATTATTGCGTTTAATCGTGAACTTGACGAAGAAACTGCCGCTGAAATCGTTGCACGGCAATTCGTTGAAGTAATTATTGCCCCAAGTGTTAGCCCAGCCGCGCAACTGGTATTAGCGAGTAAAAAAAATGTGCGTGTTTTAGTTGTAGGCGATTGGTCAAACGATTCTCGTGTAAACAATTCATCTTGTTTCCCGTTTGATTACAAGCGTGTTGCGGGAGGATTATTGGTTCAAGAAAAAGATAATGGTATTGTTTTGCCTAATGAGATGAAAATTGTCACCAAACGCTCTCCCGTCGAACAAGAATGGACGGATTTGATGTTTGCCTGGAAAGTGGCAAAATTTGTAAAATCAAATGCCATTGTTTATTGCAAAAATGGGCAGTTAATTGGCGTGGGAGCAGGGCAAATGAGCCGCATTTATTCAGCAAAAATTGCAGGTATCAAGGCAAATGATGCTGGATTTGAAGTTGCCAATTCGGTTATGGCATCCGATGCGTTTTTTCCGTTCCGTGACGGTATTGATGCCGCCGCAGAGGTTGGAATAACGGCAATCATTCAACCAGGTGGTTCAATGCGAGATCAAGAAATTATTGATGCGGCAAACGAACATGATATTACAATGTTATTCACGGGAATGCGCCACTTCCGTCATTGATTTTCAAGCGAATCTGCAACCAAATAAAACGTTACAAAAAGTTATGCTACGAAGAGGTTAATTATGAAATTATTAAAAAATGAATGGGAAGGAAAGTAACTATGAAAGTCGTCATGATCGATAATTACGATTCTTTCACTTATAACCTCGTGCAATATTTGGGCGAATTAGAGGCAGAAGTTATCGTCGTTCGTAACGATCAAGTTTCTATTTCAGATATTGAAGCCCTTGCACCTGAAAAAATTGTTATCTCACCAGGACCTTGCACACCAAAAGAAGCAGGCATTTCAGTCGAAAGCATTTTACATTTTGCAGGGAAAGTTCCGATTTTAGGTGTGTGTTTAGGGCATCAAAGTATCGGTTATGCGTTTGGTGGCAATATCATTCACGCTAAACAAATTATGCACGGCAAAACGTCACAGGTTTATCACAACGACAGCAGTGTTTTCAAAGGTTTGAATAATCCATTTACCGCAACACGCTACCATTCACTTGTGATTGAACAAGCAAGTTTGTCGCAGTGTTTAGAAATCACCGCGTGGACACAAGACGAAAATGGGCAATTAGACGAAATTATGGGTGTGCGTCACAAAACACTTGATATTGAAGGCGTGCAATTTCATCCAGAATCTATTTTGACCGAATATGGACACGATTTATTACGAAATTTTTTGATTAGAAACACGTCAAAATAACGTTCAGAATCCACGCTGTTTTTAAACTTAAAACGAGAAAACAAATATGACGACAGAAAATACACCTTGGACACGCGAAGAATTTGAAGCCAAATTGCGTGGTATGGAAAATCTTTACCATATTCATCATCCCTACCATTTGCTGATGAACGAAGGAAAGTTAACGAAATCACAATTACAAGGTTGGGTGGCGAATCGGTTTTATTATCAGGTTTGTATTCCGATGAAAGACGCGAATATTTTGGCAAATTGCCCCGACCGTGAAACGCGTGCGAAATGGACACAACGCATTTTGGATCACGATGGCAGTCCAAACGAAGTGGGTGGAATTGAAGCGTGGATTCAATTAGGGATTGCAGTTGGTTTAACACGCGAAGAAATTACGTCGTTAAAACACGTTTTGCCTGCTGTGCGTTTTGCTGTTGATGCGTATGTTAATTTTGCACGTCGTGCTGAATGGCACGAAGCCGCAAGTTCATCATTAACGGAATTATTCGCACCAAAAATTCATCAACAACGTTTAGACAATTGGCCAACGCATTATCCGTGGGTTGAACCTGAAGGTTATGCGTATTTTCGTAAACGTTTAACAGAGGCTCGGCGTGATGTTGAACACGGTTTAGAAATTACGCTTGATTGGTATAAAACGCGTGAACAACAAAATCTCATGGTGGATATTTTAAAATTCAAACTCGATGTTTTATGGTCAATGGCAGATGCTATGTATTTGGCTTACATTCATGAAATGCCGCCGTATTTTAACGTAAATGATCATTGATTTAGTCGCAACGACAATACCTGAAAAGCTAAAATTTTCAGCGTGTTAGCGTGCAATTTTTATTGTGCTACAATGCCGCCCTTTATTGAACATTTTCGGATGGTGGACGTATGAATATAACGGGAAAGAAAAAAGTTTTTATATTGATAGCAAGTGTTATTGGTTTAGTCGTGTTGCAACGTGAATTGTTAATTCCTGTTGCAAAAGATGTCGCCACACAATCGGATTTATTTTTAGTTGAAAGTAAAGATCCAGCTAGCATGATGACACAATCGAATGAAATGACACAATTCGCATTTCAACATTGCAACACGCATTTGAAAGCTGACTTAGATCCAAAAACGACAGTGACATTACCTGAAAAGGCGTTGAATGCTTGGAGTTTGGGAAATTATGAATATGTTGTCAGTGCAGAAGCAGATGTTTCGCATGAAGGTTCTGCCCCTAAAAAACACAAGTATGTTTGTCGGATTAGTTACAAAAATGGTGACCCAGAAAAGATGCAAAATACAATAATTACAAATTCTGTTAACTATGGGACTTTTTCTCATTGGCGATGGATAAGGTCTTTTTATGGGGATAAAATAATAAAAGAACATTTAAATAAAACACCCTTGTCTTTTCGAGAACCTGCTCGTAAATTAGCAGATATAGTTTTCTCTGTTTAAATTATAATATTTATG
>CAIRCR010000214.1 GCA_903877065.1 uncultured Pseudomonadota bacterium | reverse complement strand
GCTGCGTGTTTTACAGCTTCAGCCGCTTCGATAGCAGCCTGTTTTGCCGCTAAATCTTCTTTAGGTTTTGGTGGCTCGACAAATTTTGGCGGCTCAATTTTTTTAGGTTCTTCGACTTTAGGTTCTTCGATTGGCAATGCTGGTTCGGGCAAAGGAGCTGGTTTTTCACTTGGCAACGTGGGCGGTTCATATTGCACCATTTCAGCCTGAATTATTTCGGGTTCTGGTGGCAGCGGAGGTGGCGCAGGTTTATATAATGCGCTGAGTGCAAATAATCCCAGCAGCGTCAAATGAAACGCTAATGCCCATAAAAAAGGTTTTGAAAATTTCTTATTAGCCATTGAAATTGTTAATTTTCATCAGATTTAGTCATTAAACCAACGCTCGGCACGCCAGCATTTTTTAACGCTGCCATCGTCGTGACAACCGTTCCGTATTCGATATTTTTATCCGCGTTAATCAAAACTTTAGTTTCAGGTTTATTTTTCAAAACAGCTGTCACTCTCGAATAAATTTCCTCTTGCAAAACAGGTTCGTCTTTGCCGTCACCAACATTTACAAAATACAGCCCTTCTTTTTGAATCGAAACAATAAACGGTGGCGTATCGTCTTTTTGCTCAACCATTGCGGCTTGCGCTTTAGGCAAATCGACTTCTACGCCTGATTGCAGCATTGGCGTAGTAATCATGAAAATAATCAATAACACCAACGTCACGTCGATATACGGCACAACGTTAATTTCAGCCATCGGGCGACGACGACCCGCTTTTTTATTACTTACGTTCATTTGCTATGAGCCTGTCTTTGCAATAACACAATAAATTCTTCGACGAATAATTCATAACGTCCCGTTAATCTGTCCAATCGTGTTGAAAAACGGTTATACGCGACAACGGCTGGAATCGCGGCAAACAAACCAATTGCGGTGGCAATCAATGCTTCGGCAATGCCTGGTGCAACTTGCGCGAGCGTGGCTTGTTTGACATTTCCCAACGCCATAAACGAATTCATAATCCCCCAAACCGTTCCAAATAAACCGACGTAAGGGCTTGTTGAACCAACCGTTGCCAAAAATGCCAAATGTTCGTCCAAACGTTCCAATTCGCGTAATAACTCAATTCGCATAACACGTTGTGCACTTTCAACTTGTACAGCGGGTTCAACGTTGCCACTCAAACGCATCCGAGAAAATTCTTTGTAACCTGCTAAAAATATTTTTTCGATGCCTTCGGGTTCAAAATCTTTTGCGGCAAGTTTGCGATAAAGTTCAGACAACGAAACGCCCGACCAAAATTGTTCTTCAAATTCGTCGGTAATTTCAATAGCGCGATTGAGTTCTTTTCGTTTTGAGAAAATAAATGTCCACGAAACTAATGATGCCGTGAATAAAATGAGCATCACAAATTGCACCACAAAACTGGCTTCGGTGACTAAATGGAAAATCGATAAATCAGTGTTCATTGTTTTTAGTTAAAAATGCGTCAAATAAAAAATCAGGAATCGCTGTCGGTTTTAATTTATTTGCGTCAAGGCAAGCAATTCGACAGCTACAAGTGCAAAGTGTTATTTCACCACACTTAATGGTTTGTTCAAACGTTAAACTAGCTTTTTTTAGTTGTGAAATCGTCGCGCTAACGTGTACTAAATCGTTGAATTTCGCGGGGCGTAAATACTCAATTTGCATATTTTTTACAGCAAAAATAACGCCACTTTGTTCGCGTAATTCGTTTTGCTGAAAACCTAAATCACGCAACATTTCGGTTCTCGCGCGTTCAAAAAAGTTTAAATAATTGGAATGATACACTACGCCACCCGCGTCGGTGTCTTCGTAATAAACTCTGATGGGTAAAATAAAGGGCGTTTTCATAAAATGAATCAACAAAACAAAAATGTGAAATCACTGCAAACGCGACTTCGCTAATTTATAAACTTTGTCTTTCGCCAATTCTT
>CAIRCR010000213.1 GCA_903877065.1 uncultured Pseudomonadota bacterium | reverse complement strand
TACAGTTTTAGACTATACGAGATGTTTAATAGATGGGGGGGTAAAGAGTTCGTTGTCTCTGTTTTATGGCTTAGAGTGCGTTTATTACTAACCGACAAATACGACAGAATGGTACATTTCAAAACGAATGTAATAGATATTGCGGTAAAAGAAATAAACGAAACATCAAACATAAATGTCCGATATGAGCAAATAAAGCGTGGCAGAAACATTGTATCGTTCCGATTTATTTATTCCCGAAAGCAAGATAATAAAGCAATCAAAACTTCATCGTTTGTTGATATTTCAGACGCACAAATTATAGCTATACAACCTTCACAACCTGAGAAATCAGAAATAGCTGTAGGAATCAATTTTGACTTTTCACAGTTCAATGACAAAGACAAACAACTCGCCAAAAATGCTTTAGCTAAAGTTCCTGAAGCCACTCAACACATTATTCTAAAAATATTCAAATCTGCTTTAGCAAAAGGTGATGTTAAATATCCATTGCGTTATTTGAATGGTTTAGTGAGTAAATCCCTGTCAGGTGACTTAGATACAACTTCATTTGAGAAGGTATCCACGCCAAACAATCACTTTGCACAACAAACTCGTCGGGAAGAAAAGATTAAACAAGCCTTTGCCAAACAATCTGATGAAATAAAGGCTAAATTAGCCACTGACGGTCATATTTTTATCAAAGGCGAAGGAACGGTCACGCAATCTGAATTCGAGGCTCTAGGGCTAATAGAGAAGGTTTCACGATCAGGTTCTAAATCTGTTACCTTATCTGAATTAGTTGAAAAGGCTCAAGAACAAGAAAACTTGCGTAAAGAACAAGAAATTACTCAGAAAAAGGTTGAACGCGAAAAGAATGCACAAAAACCTAAAGAAGTTGCAGATATTCAAGTGGGAGTGATGTCTGAACATGAAATAGCCACCCGTCAAATGATTTTAGAATTAGAAGCCGAATTGATAGCCAAAGGTGAATTTACTGGAGTTAATTCAATGGCAATTAGCAAGGAAGAATTAGCTGAATTAGAAGAAATTGAAGCAATGCAAACTCGTTTAATGCAAAACTTTGGACTCGGTGCGGACAAGCTGTAGCAGGCATTAGAAACCATGACCTGCTACAGCTGTATTCTAAACGGTACTAAGCACCTGGCTAATCGCACTTTGAATCAGTTCCGCAGTCAACACCTGATTGCAATCTGCTAAAATTTCAATCTGATCCGCGAAATTTACACCGAGGGCGGGATTAGCAAGCATCGGAATATTGAGACCTGGAATTCCCTTCGTCATTTCAGCGTAAACTTCTTGGATTAACGACACAGCTTGAGTGTGATGACATGAAAAGACCAGTTCATCGTAAATTGGAGCTATTAGCACTGCGTTGTGCCTTTGAAATGTACGGCTTCTCCAGAGATTGGAAAGGACGACTTTGAGATAGTCTGCCGCTAGACCCTGTACAAGGTAGTTCACAGATGATCGTTCTACACTGTGGACTTTGTCTTTTTCATAAATCCGATGAAACACATGTTTACGGCTTCCATAAAGAGTTTTAACGTAGCCATTTTTATGAAGATCAGCTTTCATAACTTCTTTCCATCGCTCCATGCCCGAGTAAGCAGTCTTTTTAGCTTGTAGAAAGGCTCGAGCATCATCAACTGGGATATGAAGCTGACGAGCTAGTTTTGCACCACCAATGCCATAATTTCCGCCAAATACCACAGATTTGGCCGACTTTCTGATGTTATCATATTCCTTAGCTTTTTCTGCGCCCTGAGAGCCTTTTCTAATTGCTACAAACTCTTCGTAGCTACAGCCTTTAATTTGTGCCGCAACGATTGAATGCACGTCTTTTAGACTGTCACCAACATAACAAGAGGTAAGCTCTTTATCGCCCGATAAGCCTGCAATTATACGAAGTTCTTCGCCATCCCAATCCAAGCTGCAAATCAAGTCATGACCTAATTTTTTGTTAGGTAAAAAACATCTGCGAATCTGAATTCCATCACCTTTTTTCCCAAGTTGGAGAAGGTTAGGCGAAGATCCTGTTGGACGACGAGTATCAGTGCCTGCCGACTTAAATTGAGGATGAATTAGACCATCTTTTGGGTGTTTCCATAGTGGAAATTTGTCATAAAACAATTTAACACGAGTATCGGCTTTTTTCGATTCAAGAAGTAGTTTTAACACTTCCGATTTCCAGCCTGTTGCATCACCATAAGCTAATGCTTCTTCAATTGTTTCTTCGTTGACTTGAGGTACACCTGATAACCCAAGATTTTCACGCGAATCAGAAACTTTAAAATTACGAACCCGAATAGGCATTCCCAACATTCCGTAAAAGAGTTGCTGCATTTGCTTCGGAGAATTTAAGTTGAACTCAAATCCCGTAATTGTCGTTTTACCCCGTTTATACGCTTCATATCGAGTCTTTAATCTACCGTATGAGGGCTGTTTTGTTGGCTCTTTCGAGGTAAGTACGTCAATTACATCAGCAACAAAGTTCTTCTGTTCAGGCGTTTTTGCAGTGACCTTTAGTTCAGATACGAATTGGGCAATCTCATTTTTGTTTTTGGCTCGAGCAAGTAAATTGTACGATTCAGCCAGGACGCTTAACGAATTTGCTGTGCAAGTGAAGACAGCTGTTTTAACTGTTTCAGTCAAATCGCTGTATTTGAAACTTTCAGCTAATTCACGTTTCTTGGATATTTCGAAGCGTTTAAATTGTTCCTCAAATAGCTCAATTAAATCTCCTCTATTTTGAATTCCTACAAGGAGCTTGGCATCTATCCATTTGAGTTCGGGGACGGAAACTAAATTATCAAGTGTTGAAAGCTGTCTGATGCGGTGTTTTTTTAAGTCAAACTCAGGTCTTACCTCCTGGTTAAACCATTGGGCAGCTTATATTTTTGTAGCTTACTTTTTGGTTTATTAGGAATAGTCATTTCTACTAACCCCTGTTTTA
>CAIRCR010000212.1 GCA_903877065.1 uncultured Pseudomonadota bacterium | reverse complement strand
TGGGTTTTATCAACCAAATTCACGAACCTCCCTTTTATTTTGGTAACAACCGCCCCGAAGTAGAGCGCACCATTATTCCAAGTACATGGCGTGAACTGGGCGTGGGATTATTCGGGCAAATCACACCCGAATTGAGCTATACCGCATATGTCATGAATGGCATGGACGCGGCTAATTTCACGTCAAAAGGCATTCGTGATGGGCGACAATCTGGTGCCAACGCGCAAGCTGAAAATTTTGGTTATGTTGCACGTTTAGATTACACGCCAACTTATTTAACAGGCGTTACACTAGGTGGCTCTACTTATTTAGGTAATTCAGCGCAAGACAAACTGTACGCGGGTCAAAATATCGATGCGTTCACGCAACTCTATGAAGGTCACATTCAATGGAAATACCGAGGCTTAGAGTTTCGAGCACTTGGCTCAGTGGGTCGTATAGGGGATGCCGCCATTTTGAGCAAAGCTAAAGGACAAACTATTGGGTCAGAGAATTATGGCTGGTACACTGAAGTAGGTTACGATATTCTGCCTCACTTGATAGTAAACACCCAACAATATCTCGCACCCTTTTTTCGCTACGAACAAATGGATACACTGGCTAAAGTTCCTAATGGATTTAGCGATAACGGCAGTTTAAATCGCCAAATTTATCAATTTGGATTGCAATACAAACCAATTCCTAATGTCGTTATTAAAGCCGATTATCGCAATTTTGAAGCACAAAAAAGTATTGTAGCAGATGATGTAAATTTAGGATTTGGTTTCATTTTCTAGGTTAGACGAAGGGAAGAGTGAACTGTATCGTGGTGATCGCTATTTATCCACCGGTTTATTTGATATGCCGGCCTAAAATTTTACGTCCAAAGACCTAAAATATTATGAGCTTTAAGCTCAACGTTTCACCATCACGCCATAGATCACTCACGGCAAAATTAACTCAGCAACAAAACTTACTGTCAACTATTCAGCAGGTGTTGCCTGAGGATTTAGCCGCACATACGGTTCACTGTGTCGCCCAAACACCACACTGATGGTCTAGCTTATGCGATCTTGGTCATTGCAAGTGCGTTTTCATAAAGTGGCTATGCTAGCCATTGCTGCTACGCACACGACTCCCGCCTTAACGAATATTCAAATACGATTACTTTCTCAAAAATAAGGGTGCTCTAAATTTACAAATGAGAATCATTTTCATTTGTATAAATAACTGTTATGATTTCCCTTAATGAAATTTGGGGGAATCACTATTATGACATATCAAAAAAATGGGTTATGTTTCACCATAGCAGGTCTGTTATCTGTTTCAACATCTGTTTTTGCGCTGGAAAAGCCAAAGAACATGGATGAAATCTGGAAAATTATCGAAATGCAACAAAAGCAAATCGAAATGCAACAAAAGCAAATCGAAATGCAACAAAAGCAAATCGAAGCGTTTCAAACAAAGGGTAACGCAATATCCACCGCACAACCAGCAATAGATAACACAAGTTTACCTTTATCTACGCCTACTGTTGCGACAAGTGAAGTTAAAAAATTAGAACGGAAAACAGATGTATTAAGTCAAGAAGTTGAAAAACTCCGTACCAATTTATCGATTCCAGAAGAAGCAAAATACAAAAGTATGTACGGCATGGGTCCAGCTGCGTCAAAAGTATATGGCACCAGTAAAGGCCTCTCTATTGGCGGCTATGGCGAAGCCATGTACACCAATTACGTGGATACCAAAGGCAATAAAAATAATAAAGATAGCGCTGACTTAGAACGCGCGGTCATTTATTTAGGGTATAAATTCAACGATTGGATTGTTCTCAATAACGAAATTGAATTTGAACACGCCACAACCGGTGAAGGAAGCGAAGAAAAAGGCGAAGTGTCTGTTGAATTCTCACAACTCGATTTCTTTTTTGATCAAAAATACAATATTCGCGCAGGCCTCATGCTTGTTCCAATGGGGTTTGTTAACGAAATGCACGAGCCAACGACCTATCATGGCAATCATCGCCCCGATATTGAGCGCTATATTATTCCCTCAACATGGCGTGAAATGGGTGCAGGCTTGTTTGGTGAGGTACTACCTGGATTGCAATACAGAATGTATGCGATGACAGGACTCAATGCCCAAGGATTTAGCA
>CAIRCR010000211.1 GCA_903877065.1 uncultured Pseudomonadota bacterium | reverse complement strand
TCACCATTTATCTTCAAATTTATTTTATACCACTAAAAAATTACCTTATATTTCAATTGCATATTAGTTAAATTAAATTTGGCGCATTTACTGCCTTCGGCGCATTTACTGCTTTCAGGGTAATGCAACTCGTAGAAATGGAAAACGGGTTTTGATTATCAACGTTTATCACAAGGCAAGGCAAATGCTATGGAAGCTGTTAATTTTAGTCACAAAATAGACATGTTATTACATGATGTTTATCAAACTTTATCTGAATTGAAAGGGCTGTATCATTTGATTCAAGGTAAAACACTCCACAACTAAGTATTGAACTTAACACCGATGATTTGAAAGGAACGATTATGAACAAAAATATTTATAGAGGTTTAGTTTTAGCTGTTTGTTTAGGTTTAGGTTTAGGCTTTGCTTCTACACCTTTATTTGCAGAAGTTACACCTGCTCCAGCCTCATCGCCCACACACATCACGGGCGGCTCCTGCTAAATCAGCAGAGGAACATCAGCAAGCGGCAGAACTGCACAAACAACACGCAGAGCATCATAAAGCGATGGCAGAGCATCATAAATCCGTTGCGAAAGAGTATAAAAAAGCGGGCAATCACAAACTGTACAAACATCATGCTGTATTAGCCAGTCATCACGAAGCGTTAAGTAAAGAACACGCAAAAACAGCTGCAACCCACGAAAAATCGGCAAAAGAAAAACAATAACTTCATTCAATCAGGGCGATTCGAGTACCAATCGTCCTGATTTCCAAGCTGGTAAGCCGATTAAAATTCAAAAGTCCACAAAGCCATCTTACAAAATTCCTTCAAAAATTCCTTTTTGTCGCATTTACGACAATTCAAAACAAATATAAATCCAATAAAATCAAATTGTTAAATCGTGGCACGCCTGTTGCAGTAACACCATAAAATCAACGAGGTGATGCCATGAAATCCAATAAAGACATTGCAGAATTATTAGACGAACCCGCTTGTGAGCATAACAAGAAGGAAAAATCAGGTTGCGCGAAACCAAAACCAGGTTCTGCGGCGGGTGGTTGTGCATTCGACGGGGCGCAAATTGCTTTGTTACCGATTGCCGATGTCGCGCACGTTGTTCACGGTTCAATTGCCTGTGCGGGCAGTTCTTGGGATAACCGTGGCACACGCTCGTCAGGTTCACAGTTATATCAAATTGGCATGACCACCGATTTAACCGAACAAGATGTGGTGATGGGACGCAGTGAAAAACGTTTATTTCATTCCATCAAACAAGCCATTGACAGTTACAAACCACCAGCCGTTTTTGTTTACAACACCTGTATTCCAGCTCTCGTTGGCGATGACATTAACGCAGTGTGCAAATCGGCTTCTGAACTTTGGAATGTCCCCGTGATTCCGATTGATTGTGCGGGGTTTTATGGCACCAAAAATTTAGGCAATCGCATTGCAGGTGACGCGATGGTGAATCACGTTATCGGAACTCGTGAGCCTGAACCGTTACCACAAAATGCAGACTACAAAATTCACGACGTAAATTTAATCGGTGAATACAACATTGCAGGTGAATTTTGGCAGGTTTTACCGTTGCTTGATGAAATGGGTTTGCGAATTTTATGTACCTTGTCAGGTGATGCACGTTTTCACGAAGTTCAAACCATGCACCGCGCAGAAGTCAACATGATGGTTTGCTCAAAAGCGATGGTCAATGTTGCGCGAAAATTGCAAAAAGAATATGGCACACCGTGGTTTGAAGGCAGTTTTTATGGCATTACCGACACCAGCCAAGCGTTGCGCGATTTTGCGAAAAGTTTGAACGATGCCGACTTAGTTGAACGCACCGAAAAAATAATCGCCCGCGAAGAAGCACGCATTCAAGCTGAACTTGAACCGTGGAAAGCCCGTTTGAAAGGTAAACGAGTTTTGCTTTTTACAGGCGGTGTAAAAAGTTGGTCGGTGATTTCGGCTCTGCAAGATTTGGGCATGATCGTTGTTGCGACGGGAACGAATAAATCAACCGAAGAAGATAAAGCGCGAATCCGTGAACTGATGGGCGAAGAAACCTTGATGATTTCTGACGGTAGCCCGAAAGCCTTGATTAAAGTTGTTCACGATTACAAGGCGGATATTTTGATTGCTGGCGGACGCAATATGTACACCGCGTTAAAAGCGAAAATTCCCTTTTTAGACATCAATCAAGAACGTGAATTTGGTTACGAAGGTTATCAAGGAATGCTCGAATTGGTGCGCCAATTAGCGTTAACGTTGGAAAGTCCTGTGTGGAAAGCCGTCCGTGCGCCTGCACCATGGAAAAGTAAACTCTCCTCTGCCCTCATTTCTGATGAAATGAATTTAATCAGCGAGGTGAACCATGGCTGAAATTATAAAACGTAACAAAGCCCTTTCGGTAAATCCGCTTAAAGCCAGTCAACCCGTCGGCGGCACGCTTGCCACGTTGGGATTTGACCGCGCGATGCCGATGTTGCACGGTTCACAAGGTTGCACCGCGTTTGCTAAAGTGTTTTTCGTGCGGCATTTTCGAGAACCGATTCCGTTACAAACCACAGCAATGGATCAAAGTAGCTCGGTGATGGGTGCAGATGAAAACGTGATTGAAGGCATCAAAGCGATTGCTGAAAAATCGAATCCTTCATTGATTGTGGTTTTGACAACAGGTTTAGCCGAAACACAAGGTGCGGACGTGCATCGTAATTTGCGAGAATTTCGCGAAAAATATCCCGAATATAATCACGTTGCCGTTGTTATGGTGAACACGCCTGATTTTACGGGTTGTGTTGAAACAGGTTACGCGGCGACGGTTTATGAAATCATTAAAGCGTTAGTGCCAAATGCGACTGAAGTGAAAACAAAACCGAATAATCGTCCGCGCCAAGTGAATGTTTTAGTCAGTCCAACGCTTACGCCTGGTGATATAGAAGCCTTGCGTGACACGATTGAACAATTCAACTTGCGCCCTGTTTTTGTGCCAGATATTTCGAATTCGCTCGACGGCAGTTTGACCGAAGATGACTTTTCACCTGTCACGATTGGCGGCACACCGATTTCAGAATTAAAAACGCTTGGCGACGCAACGGCGACGCTGGTTATTGGTGCATCGTTGCAAAAAGCAGGCGATTTGCTAAAAGAAAAAACAGGCGTTCCGACTTATCAGTTTGCCCATCTTTATGGTTTACAAGCCAATGACGATTTGATCATCACGCTGGCAAATATCAGTGGGCAACCTGTTCCACAGCGCATTGAACGCCAACGTTCCCAATTACAAGATGCCATGCTCGACACGCATTTTATGTTGGGACAATTGCGCGTAGCGATTGCCGCCGATCCCGAACAATTGAATGCGTTTTCACATTTGCTTGCAGGAATGGGTTCAGAAATCGTTGCCGCTGTGACGACCACACACACGCCTGTTTTGGCAAATTCGCCAATTAAACAAATCAAAATCGGTGATTTAGAAGATTTAGAAATTTTAGCGAAACAAAACAAAGCCCAATTGTTAATCGGTAATTCACACACTGTAGCGAGTGCAGAACGTTTGGGCATTCCGATTTTACGCGCAGGGTTTCCACTTTATGACGTAATCGGAGGCTACCAAAAAACGTGGGTCGGTTATCGCGGCTCACGTCAGACGTTATTTGACTTGGCAAATTTGGTGATCAACTTCGCGCATGAAGAAATTGAAGTGTATCACTCGATTTATTCGCAAAAATTCGATGTCGCTGGGCATCACGCTTGTTCGCCGTCATGTCACTAGCTCGCCACATTTACGTTGTCAAAACCAACGAGGAGAACATTCAAATGGATACTGCCATCAAAGTCGCGTTTGCCACAAGCGATATGTTACACGTTGACCAGCATTTTGGTTCAGCCCAATCGTTTGCCATTTACGCCGTGAATCCTGAGCAAGCCGAATTACTCGAGGCCGCGCAATTTGGCAATTTAGCGCAAGACGGTAACGAAGATAAATTAGCCGTGAAAATAAAATTACTTGAAGGTTGCGCGGCGGTTTATTGCCAAGCGATTGGCGCATCAGCGATTAAACAAATCATCGCGCAAGGCATTCAACCCGTGAAAGTTCACGAAGGCAGTCGAATTAAAAATTTAGTCGCTGATTTACAAAACGAAATGAAATCAGGCGCGACCAGTTGGCTTGCCAAAGCGATAAATCAAAACAAAACGCCTGACCCAAAACGTTTTGATGAAATGGCGCAAGAAGATTGGCAAGAATAATTTTAAAACCCCAGAGGATTTACCCATGAGCGAATTAGTTGTCCAAGAAAATGACCCATATTTGAATTCGGACGTTGTAGTTGAGATGTTAAAACAACTCCGCGCCATTGATTCTTACGATACTTATGATGGTTTGAGTGAAGCGCAAATAATCGACCCGTTAATATTGACCAAAGAACGCCGCCGCGAAATTCCAATCGTTGGCGATCCAGACGACATTACGTTGGCTCGTGTCAAAACGTATTACAACACCATCGCCAATTTGGTTGAGAAAAAAACCAAAATGATGGCTGTACCTGTTATCAACATTACGCACGAAGGATTTGGACGCGCGTTTGTTATCGTTGGCAAATTGATTGTGGTCGATAAAATTTTGCGTGATGTGCATCGTTTTGGTTTTCCAAGCCTTGAGGAAATGTGCGTAAAAACTGAAGAAGTGGTCGAAAAAGCCGCCGAGTTGATTGAAAAATACAAAGAAGTTGCTGAAGCGTAAACATTTTTAAGGAGTTGCCAAAATGACCGATGAAGAACTCAAAGCATTAGAAAAAGAAGTGAAAAAAAATAAACGTCTTGCCAGCGAACAAGCAATGGAATTACACGATTTAATTGAAGACCGTTTACCCGATGCTTATGGCGAAATTATGGGCATTGCCCAAGCGACTTTTGATGCTTGCAAAGCGTGGGACGACGCAAATAAAAAATTTCTTGCCGCAAGTGGCGCGTGAGGAGGAAAGATGAGCGAATTTGTAACGGGCGCAACATTTGGCGGCACAGTTTGGACACCCAATTACGTTACCACGTTAAATCAAAAAACCTGTATTGCGTGTGGACGCTGTTTTAAAGTTTGTCCGCGTGATGTTTTCGATTTAATTGATAAAGACGACATCGTAGAAGAATTTGATGATGATTACGGCGATTTTGAAGACGATGACGACAACAGCATGGTGATGAGTTTGAAAAATGCAGCCGATTGCATCGGTTGTGAAGCGTGTTCAAAAGTTTGCCCTAAAAATTGTTTTACCCATCAACACAAAGCTATTTAGAAAGGAATTGCAGTCATGCCAAGACCCGAAAAACACGTTTTTATTTGTACCCAAAATCGTCCACAAGGACACCCACGCGGTTCATGTGGTGCGAAAGGTTGCGCCGATGTGATGAATGAATTTATGAATGAAATTCAGGCGCGTAATTTGTTTGAAAAAATTGGTTTAACCAACACAGGCTGTATGGGACCTTGTATGTTTGGCACAAGTGTTTTGGTTTATCCCGAAGGCATCATGTATGGCAAAGTAACCAAAGATAATGTGAAAACAATCATCGAAGAGCATTTACTTGGTGGAAAACCTGTTGAAGCGTTGATTGTCCCCGCTGAGGTTTGGTAACCGTGAAATTAAAAGAGCAAATCGATAATCAGTGTGCGTTTGGTAAAGTCATTTGTCAGCGCATTAGTGAAGCGATTGTTAAATTGGGATTTTCTGTGCAAACACCACTTCATTTGCCTGAGTTTGATGCCGCAGAATTTCGTTTAATTATTGACCCGCTGACACAAGATCCGAATTTGGCGGGTTATTGGTACAACGATAAAAAGCAACGCATCGGACAAATTCAATTTAACAGCGACGGCAGTTTTTACGCTGAATACGATGTTGTGCAACCGCATCCAAGCAAAAAACAATTTTTTGTTGAAGCAATTAACGCCTGGGGACGTGAAGACAACATCAAAACCGAAGCGAAATTACTTGAATTGCCGCAATGAATCATCCAGAACGTGTTTACGAATTATTGCTTGATTACTGCGACACTAACGCGATAGTCGATAACGTGCTTATTGGCTTGGTGTGGACGCTTTGTCAAAGCTCGCACGGTACAGGGCTTGCGATGAGTGACAGCCTTGCAACACGTACTTTACCTTGGTCGGGCGATTTGATTGGCAAACCGCTCAAAGATTTAGCTGCGTGGATTTTGCAATGGCAACCGCATCAAGCCAGCCTCGCGATGGCGGCAATTAACAGTTGCATCAATAATCGTCCTCTCCCTGATTCTGTTGCACTTGATAACACCTCACAAAATCCGAATCTTGCCGTTTTTGATTATTTTTTGCCGCAATTACAAGGCAAAAAAGTAGTTGTGATTGGACATTATCCAAATATTGAAAAATACCAAGATTTAATGCAATTAACGATTTTGGAACGTCAACCCACCATGAACGATTTACCCGATACGGCTTGTGAATTTTTATTTGCAAACGCGGATTGGATATTTTTAACGGCGAGTTCTATTCCAAACAAAACCTTTCCGCGTCTTGCCGAACTTGCCACTCATGCCAAAACCGTTTTGATGGGGGCGACTATGCCTTGGTTGCCACAGTTGCACGAATTTGGGATTGATTATTTGGCGGGGATTGAAATCATTGACCAAAACGCGCTTTATCACACAGCCGCGCAAGGGGGCGGTGTGCGAATATTTAACAATGGTTTGCGTTATCGAGTTGCTCAATTAACGTCACAAAACAGCATGACGTGGTTGAAACAACAAATTTCCGATTGTGCCAGTGAGAGAATGCGATTAAACGAAGAAATGGATTTGTGGTATGCCAATAATCGTGGACGTTTTCCAAAATATGCGTTACTCGAACAAGTGAGCAATCGTTTATCACGTCTTGATACCAGCTATAAACTGCTTTGGGATAATTACGGCAATGTTTAATCTTTTTGAAAATCATCGCTTGTTACTTTTTTACAAAGGCGACATCAGCGCGTTAATTTTATTTGCCCAACAAGAAAACGGCAGCATTTGTTTTCCTGAATCATTGCCTGCGTTATCTGAAATACTTGAAGCACAAGAAACGCAAATCACTGAAATCAATCTGCATCCTGCGTTATTACTTAAAGATCTTAATAAAATTTTGAATTTAGATGATGATTTGCTGAAAATTGAACCGACGTTTTGTGAACAAGTGGATACGCCAAAAGGTGTGATAACCGTTTATTTAGCACGACTTACGTTACTTGACCCACCACATAAATTACTCGAAATCCATGATTGTAAACTGAAAACTTTAACTCAATTACGCCGTCAATCTCCCGCAGAACTTGAATTATTGCGCCGAGCTTACGTCAAAGTAATGGAAGGTTAAAAACAAAAAACCTTAATTATTCATCAATTTTTTACCACAGGAGTTATACCTATGAGCGTTAAAGCCATTAAAGAATTTTCTGAAAAAGCGAAAGTCGATCCAGAACTCAAAGAAAAATTAAAAGCG
>CAIRCR010000210.1 GCA_903877065.1 uncultured Pseudomonadota bacterium | reverse complement strand
TAATTTGGAAAAACATGGATATGATTTTGAATTAGCTTATCTTGTATTCGAAGGCAATACGTTTACTTTTGAGGATAATCGTATGGCTTATAACGAACAACGGTTTGTTACATTAGGATTATTGAATAGCACTGTAGTGGTTTTAGAACATACAGAAACAGTTGATGAAATTCGTGTTATTTCTTTACGAAAGGCGGCTAAAAATGAACAAAAACTCTATTTCACAAACATGTAATGATGATTATCCCGAAATCAGCCAGTCTGATTTGAACAGGGCAGTAAAACGCAGAAACTTTGCAACGGTATCCACTAAGCAAAATGTGAGCTTAACGCTGGATGCAGATATTATCACGTGGTTGCAACAGCAAGCCGGAGGTGTTGATTACCAATCCATTGTCAACTCAACACTTAGAGAAGCAATGACAAGAGCTTCTTAGAAAGGAATTGCCCAACACGCTCAAAACCATCATTTCAAAAGTAAAAAACCGTCCTTGTGGCAGACGCAGGGGCGGTTTTTTGCCTAGCATTTGGTGGTGCTTACCATTGTGGGCAGTGACGTGTTATTATTAGACATGAGTATCATACAAACAAAACGGAGACAACGATGTTTGATGATAAATTTTTTGATGATTGGCTAGATGAGCAAGCACAGAAGGTCATGGAAAAAGTGGCCAGTGGTGAAGGCATTGCACCTGAGCAGATGATGATTTTAATGCTTAAAGCCCAAACGAACCATTTTACGCATTTAGACGTGGATTTGCGCAGTGATATGCAAAATTTGGATAGTCGCCTTAGCAGCGAAATGCAAAAGATGAACGAGCGTTTAAGTGGTGAAATGCGCGAATTACGTGAAGATATGGACAAACGTTTTGAGCAAGTAGATAAGCGTTTTGAACAAGTAGATAAGCGTTTTGAACAAGTAGATAAACGTTTTGAGCAGCTCACGTCAAGAATTGATCATTTTATGATTTGGTCATTTGCGACCACTATCTCAGTTGGCGGTATTATTATCGCTGCCATTAAGTTTTTCTAATTTGTTTTAGCAACTTAATCCAAACGTTTAACCCATCATGCTCAAAACCATCATTTTCAAAAGTATAAAACCGTCCTTGTGGCAGACGCAGGGGCGGTTTTTTGCCTAGCGTTTGGTGGTGCTTTGGGGTGTGGTATGATGTTGCTTGAGAATTTTAGTTATATTTGGAGAAAATGATGACTACCGTCGAGGCAATTGAAGAAGCAATTAAGCAATTACCCCAACCGGATTTAACCGAGCTTCAGCGTTGGTTTGCTGATTTTTACGGTGATATGTGGGATAAGCAAATTGAGAGTGATGTGAATAGCGGCAAACTGGATAATTTAGCTGCTCAAGCATTAGCAGAATATAACGATGGAAAGGCGACTGAGTTTTGAGACACTTTGCTTCATCTAAATTTTGGCAGTGTTTTGAAAACCTACCTGCAACGATTCAAAAGCAGGCGCGTGATAGTTACAAATTATTGAAAAGCAATCCAGTACACCCCTCTTTACAGTTTAAATCCATTAAAAATGGCAAATTTTATAGCGTGCGAGTGAGCTTAAACTATCGAGCACTTGGTGTT